>JAUXNL010000161.1 GCA_030684415.1 Moraxellaceae bacterium
TGGCATTCCTGCGCCCGCCAACGCCAACGCCAACGCCAACGCCAACGCCAACGCCAACGCCAACGCCAACGCCAACGCCAACGCCAACGCCAACGCCGGAGCCGGAGTCAAACATGTGGCAGCCGGCAAAGGGCCGGCCGAGCTGACCACGCTACTGACCGAGGCCCTGCGTCGGCGCGGCGTGACGGTGAGTGCCGCCGACTGGAACGAGGCTGGCCTGCCGGCGCATTGCCGCTTCCATATAAAGGTGCTGGGCGAAAAACAGCAGGTACTGGCTGAGGGCCGCGATCTGACTACCCTGCGCCGTCAATGCCGGGAGCAGGGTGGGGCGGCCCTGCCAGCGGCCGGTACCGATGGCGGCATCGAGCGCACCGGCCTGACCGATTGGCCCGATAGGGATATTCCCGAATCGGTTGCGCTCAGTGTCAAAGGCATGCAAAGCCGGGCTTACCCGGCGTTGGTGGAGGCGGGCGATACGGTGGACTTGCGTCTTTTCCCGACCCGGCGCGAGGCCGAGGCGGCTCATGCCCGGGGCCTCAACACCTTGTTCCGTCTGCGTTGCGCCGCCGAATTCCGTCAGGCACAGCGGCGAGCCGGTGAGCACAAGACCTTGCACCTGCATTACGCACCGTATGGCAACCGTGATGGTCTGGAGGCCATGGTCGCCCGGGGATTGTCCGACACCGTCTTTGTGGCCGGTCGGCCGCTGGTTTACACTCGCGGCGCTTTCGACCAGCGTTTGTCCGCCGGCCGGCCAGGCCTGTTGGCCGAGGCCGAGCGCCAGTTGGACGTGCTGGTTCAGGCCTATGCCGGCTTTGCCGATGTGCAGGCCCGGCTGGGTAGCTTCAAGGCGCCGGTCTTTGCCCGGGCCGTTCAGGATGTCCGCGGCCAGATCGAGGCGTTGCGGCCGGCGGATTTCCCCGGCAGCGTGCCGTTCGCGCGCTGGCAGCATTACCCGCGCTACCTCAAGGCATTGCTGCTGCGTCTTGAGAAATTGCCGAACAACGTGCTGAAAGACGATGCCGGCAGCACTGATGTGCAGCGCCGCTGGCAGGCACTGCTCACGCGTGAGGCGGCGTTGGCCGCGCGTGATGTGTCCGCACCGGCACTGGCGGATTACCGCTGGCTGCTGGAGGAATACCGTATTTCAGTGTTTGCGCAGACGGTGAAGACGGCCGTGCCGGTTTCCGCCACAAGGCTCGACAAGCTGTGGCAGGAACTGCCCGTCTGAGCCAGATGCTGGCCGCCGTACCGCAATGTTGAGGGGCGGCCTGTAGATGTGGCTTTAGCCGCACAGCTCCGTGTCTGCGCTTGCTGTGGTCAACCCGCTATTGGGGTGGCTATAGGGCTCTGGCTACAAAGGGCGTGCGGCTAAAGCCGCACCTACAGGGGTGTAGCTAAGTCCCGATTAAGAAAGCGTAGCCAAGCCCTGATCAAGAGGGCGAGGCTACGTACCGATAAGAAGGCGTGATCAACGCCCGAGCAATACAAAAGCGCGTGTAAAACCACCGCGACGCACGACCCTCTCTTTAAATGGAGGGGGCAATATAAAAGACACAGGATTCAGGGGCGTGCACTGCCTGGTGCCGCTCCGCCACACAGGTAATGAAGCGAATGAAAAAAATCGTCATCAGCGGTACCGGCCTGTTCACGCCGACAGAAAGCATCAGCAACGACGAGTTGGTGGTGGCGTTCAACGAATACGTGCGCCGCTATAACGAAAAGAATGCTGACGCCATCGCGCGCGGCGAGCTGACCGCGCTGTCCGATTCCAGTGCCGAGTTCATCGAGAAAGCGTCAGGCATCAAGTCACGCTATGTCGTCAACAAGTCCGGCGTACTCGATCCGGATCGCATGTACCCCTACATCCCCGAGCGTGCCAACGAAGAACCGTCCATCCAGTGCGAAATTGCACAGCCGGCGATTGAAGAAGCACTGCGCCGTGCCGGCAAGACGGCCGCCGATGTCGATGCGGTGATTGTGGCTTGCTCCAACATGCAGCGCGCCTATCCGGCGATGTCGGTCGAAATCCAGGCGGCTATTGGCGCACAGGGCTGGGCGTACGACATGAACGTGGCCTGTTCTTCTGCCACGTTCGGCCTGCAGGCGGCCGCCGATGCCGTACGTTCCGGCTCCGCAAAATGCGTGCTCATGGTCAACCCGGAAATCACTTCCGGCCATCTGGAGTGGCGTGATCGCGACTGCCATTTCATTTTTGGCGACGTGTGCACGGCCGTGATTGTCGAGTCGGCTGATACCTGCACCAGCGAACATGCGTTCGAAGTGCTGGGCACCAAATTGCAGACGAAATTTTCCAGCAACATCCGCAACAACTTCGGGTTCCTCAATCGTTGCGACGAAAGCGGTGTCGGCGCCCGCGACAAGACCTTCATGCAAGAAGGCCGTAAGGTCTTCAAGGAAGTCTG
>JAUXNL010000168.1 GCA_030684415.1 Moraxellaceae bacterium
TCAACGAACTGCACACACGCCCATTCCCGGTGCTGGAGCAAGGCTCACGTGTGTCACAAATCGCGCTGCTGCATGGCGGTGAAGATGTCGCCGCCGAATACCGTCATCTGCAAATACTGTGCGAGCGTTTTTCAATCCTGCCACCCGCACCGGGCTCATCGTGCTGCTACCAGAATTTCGGGGGCTTCGAATTACGCTGGGAACGGCATACCGAATTCTCCACCTATATGTTCATTCACCGTCAGGAGGGTGCGGACGCCTTCCGGCATACCGCGCTCACATTGTTACCTGCCGGCTGGCTTGCCGGCCTGCCCGGCAAGGTCATCAGCGGACTGCATATCGACATCATCGGCATGCCCGACCCGGCCCCTGGCAGCGACACGCTGCGACCGCTGTTTGAAGGACATCGTCTGGTCAGCTCGTGGGTGATTGATCGCAAAGCACGGCTGTGGACGGCCTATCGCATCCACAGCGACGGCCTTGGCCGCATTCTCGTGCTCAACCGTGAACTCAATCCCTGCCAGCTCGGCCGCCTTGTGCGCCGCCTGCTTGAGCT
Source organism: Moraxellaceae bacterium (assembly GCA_030684415.1). Taxonomy (GTDB): domain Bacteria; phylum Pseudomonadota; class Gammaproteobacteria; order Pseudomonadales; family Moraxellaceae; genus UBA2031. Next base: position 557 of record JAUXNL010000168.1, read on the forward strand.
CGAAACCTACCGCATGATGGTGTTGCTTGCATTTCCGCTCGCGCGGCAAATCGCCCCCGGCATTGCCGACATGGATCAGCAGCTCGCCAGCATCAATGAGCAGATCAATGCCATTCGTGGACTCGACGATGAACGCCGCCTGCTCAGTCAGTTGTCGACACTGGCGGCACGTATCGAGCACTTGCGTTCCGATACCAATTTCCGTTTTTCTGCCGCGCGCGCCTATTACGAGCTGGTGCTGACCCGGCTCGACGAATTGCGCGAGCAGGAGGCTCCCGGCATGCAGACCTTCAACGAATTCTTGCCGCGCCGACTGACGCCGGCTTACCGCACTTGCGAAGCCATGGCTGGCCAGCTTGATGACTTATCGAAGCGCATTGACCGTGCCAGTGAACTGCTGCGCACCCGCATCGACCTGACCCTTGAAGCGCAGAATCAGGACCTGCTGCAATCCATGAACCGGCGCAGCCAGATGCAATTGCAATTGCAACAAGCCGTGGAAGGGCTGTCCGTCGTTGCCATCAGTTATTACCTGGTGGGGCTGGTGAAATATCTGGCGGGGTCACTGCATGAAACGAGGTTATTGCACCACCCCGAACTCGTGGTGGGACTGTCGGTGCCGGTCTGTGCCGGGCTGGTGTGGATGGCGGTGCGGCGGCTGCGCAAAACGCTGACAGAGTAAATCAGTTGGCGCGACAACCAGCCCGACATGGCGGGAGGTGGTGCCGGCACTGCTGCCACTGTCTTGTGAAGTGCTGATGCGCTGGATGCGGTTGCCGTTGGGCCTGTAGCTTTAGCTCTATGCTTGTTTGTTTTTTCTACTCTTAATCTCATTGCCAAGGCTTTCTGCAGTTACCAAGCCAACTCCTGGGATGGGAAGGGATATATTTGCATCAATTTTGCAAGCCTCAGATAGCCAAGTTTCTGCTTCCCAAAACTCCTTTTCCATCATATTCGTATATGCCAGATAAAATCTGGCGGCCGATGAAAACCAATTTTCAGTGCGAGAGTCACTCTCTATGAGAGTAATTAGCCATTTTTTCGCCAAGACATATTGGTCGCATGCAATTGCTGATTCAGATCCCAAGTACAAATCTGATGGATTATATGCGTCGGAATTAATTATGGCTTCCCAGTCGGTTGCGGCTAGTTCGTGCCTAAGCATTATGGTGTAAATGTGCGCCCTCTCTCGCAAAACAGCGATATTGTTCTCGTCTCGCAAGAGATTTGCGCATAGTGATAGTGCCTCCGAGTAAAGCCCAGATGATGAAAGCTTCTTAATTTCTTTTATCTGCATGTCATTGTATGACATCACTTGTAGCCCTTCCATTTAGGTTCGCCACCACATTTTTCTGGGAGACAGTTCTTTATGCATTGGGCAATGCTGCCGCCGAAGACTTTCTTTCTATTTGGGTCGGCATATGCTTCTGAGCACATGCGTGCACAGCCCGCACGCTCCTCAGCACATTCTTCTGGCTCATCTTTTGGGCATTCTTTCGGGGAGCTTTTCTCTGCCTTAGAGGGAGATATTGGACTAATCCCGTTGATGGCGCCTGCAACCCCCAGAGTTCCGGAGAGAGCACTGCCCCCCCCCCGATCAATCAGACCTTGTGCCGCTTCACGCGTCGCATAATTTCCAGAAGTTGCCGCAAGTAACAAGGCACCAACTGCAAGCGCTTCAATTTATCTCACCACGACTATTGTTTCTGGGGCCCAATGCCTCCATCAGTAGGCCAATGCATCATCATCACCTATTTGCTGTGTGAGTTTATTAGATTTTTCTGAATCGGCAGGGTAACCATATTTCCCTACCTCATAAAATTCCGCCATTGTCTCAAGAGCCCCTTCAAACTTTGATGCCGCAGCTTTTTCAATGTATTTCAGGCCTCGAGCTTCGTCCTTTTCCATACCATTTTGGCCATAGAGAAGATCAAGGCCATGGATCCACTGGGCATGAGGATGACCTTTTTCTGCAGCTTGCATAAATAATTTTGCTGCTTTATTGGAATCCCTTGGCACCAACTCCCCCGAATCATAATGTATTGCCAATTCGTGAATTGCAGGAGCATATCCATGTTCGGCAGACTGTTGCAATTGCTCCATTCGACGCCGTTCAAATTCGTCAAGAGTCTCGGCAGAAAGGCCAAAGCTCGAGGCGTAATAAATTGCTACCGGGTCTTTTTTCTCAACAAGAGGAGAAAGTAATTCCCATGCCTTATCGCAATTACTTTCGTCGATTTCATCCAGCACTCTACCTATCAAAGACCGCATATCAGCGTCTAATGCTTCCAGAAATATATCTTCGCTTCTTCTGAGCATGTCACACCTACTTAGTAGACAGGATTTCCCTTGGCATCGGTACACTTACACTGAGTGTGTTTGGCTTGCTTCCCAAGATTTCGGCGGGCAATCCTTTCTGCTTCTGCCCTTGCTGCTCGTTTGGTCGGCGCAGTTGCTGTGCCGAAAGCATACTCTTCATCGGGACAGTTTCCATCCTGTAGGCCATTTGATGCAGCACGACATGTACAAGTAACACCTCGATTAGGTTTTGGAGGCTGAGAAATTGTGCGTTCACTTGAAGTGGTAGACGCCCCGATTCCATTTACTGCGCCCGCTGCTTGCACCAGCCCAGACATTGCATCCAAGCCCCGATCAATCAGACCTTGTGCCGCTTCACGCGTCGCCTCATTTCCGGAGTTCGCCGCGACATAGAGTCCACCCAGTGCAAGAAGACCAAAACCGACAGGTGCAGCAAGAGCAGTCTC
>JAUXNL010000169.1 GCA_030684415.1 Moraxellaceae bacterium
GCACCGTGTCAATGGCATCGAACAGCGGCTCTTTGTCTTCCTGATTGTCCTTGTTGTACGCCAGCGGCTGGCCCTTCATCAGCGTGAGCAGTGAAACCAGGTGGCCGTACACGCGGCCCGACTTGCCACGCACCAGCTCGGGCACATCCGGATTTTTCTTCTGCGGCATGATGGACGAGCCGGTGCAGAAACGGTCGGGCAGGTTGACGAACTGGAACTGCGCCGATGCCCACAGCACCAGCTCTTCGGAAAAGCGCGACAGGTGCATCATCACCAGCGCGGCCGCGGCCGTGAACTCGATGGCGAAGTCGCGATCCGACACGGCATCCAGCGAGTTTTCGCACACGGCTTCAAAGCCCAGCAGCTCGGCGGTGTAAGCGCGATCAATCGGATAGGTTGTGCCGGCGAGTGCCGCCGAGCCCAGCGGCAGGCGGTTGACGCGGTGCCGCAGGTCGACCAGACGCTCGTCATCGCGCTTGAGGTTTTCAAACCAGGCCAGCAGGTGGTGGCCGAACGTTACCGGCTGCGCGGTCTGCAAATGGGTGAAGCCGGGCATGATGGTGGCGTGTTCTTTCTCGGCCAGATCGACAAGGCCGGTGAGCAGTCGCTTCAGTTCGGCACGGATGGCGTCGATTTCGTCACGCAGGTAAAGGCGCACGTCGGTGGCCACCTGATCGTTACGCGAGCGGCCGGTGTGCAGCTTTTTGCCGGCAATGCCGACACGCTCGGTCAGACGGTGCTCGATGTTCATGTGTACGTCTTCGAGATCGACACGCCACTCGAAGGTGCCCGCGAGAATCTCGGCTTCTATCTGGCGCAGGCCACTGATGATGAGATCGCGCTCGGCGACGGTCAGCACGCCCACCTTGGCCAGCATGGTGGCATGGGCGACCGAGCCCATGATGTCGTGGCGCCAGAGGCGCTTGTCAAAGTTCACCGAGGCAGTGAATTCGGCAACAAAGGCATCGGTGGCTTCAGCAAAACGGCCACCCCACATGGAGGAAGAGGGCTGGGTCATCAGGGGCTCGGCAAGCGGAATCGGACGATTGACAGGTTGCCCCGCCTGCATTCCGGCAGACGGCGGCAAAGTCGGGACGGCGCGCAGTATACCGGCAAGTCCGTCCCTTTGCCTGACTTGCCGCTCGTCGGACAAGCCGGCACACTCAGGGCCATGTCAAACAAGAAAAATAACAACACCGTCACGGAAGCGGGCACAGAAGACTTCTTTCTCCCCGACTTCTGCGCGACCCAACCCCTGCTCATGCTCGTTCTGGCAGCCGAGCTGCTGGCTGTGCTGCTGGTGCTGGCTGGTGTCGACCGCCTGAGCCCCTTCCCCTGGGACCGTCTGGCGCTGACTTCTTTTCTGGTGCAGTGGATCACGCTAGTGGCAGCGGCCTTGCTCTGCAAGCTGCGTCCGCGCCTGATGGGCTTGTCGCGCGCGACCGCCGCTGGTGTGGCATTTGCCATGATCCTGGCGCTGGTCGCCTTCTTCAGTTGGGCCGCCAATCCGGCTCTGCACCTGGCGCGCCTTGACTTGCTGTTCTGGCTGGCCCCGCAAGACATTGTCCGCAACGTGCTGATCGGCGCCATTGTTGCCGGCCTGATCCTGCGCTACTTCTATCTCGCCGAGCAGTTGCGCGCCCAGCAGCGCACGGAGCTCACCGCCCGCTTGCAGGCCCTGCAGTCGCGCATCCGGCCACACTTCCTGTTCAATTCCATGAACATCATTGCCAGCCTGATCCATGCCGATCCAGACAAGGCCGAAGAAGCCGTGGAAGACCTCTCCGAGCTGTTCCGCGCCAGCCTCAAGGCCGAAGGCGAGGTGCCGCTCGACGAAGAGCTGATGCTCTGCCAGCGCTATGTGAACATCGAGAAATTCCGCTTGGGCGACCGCCTCAACGTGGAGTGGCAGTTCGGGCAGTTGCCCAACGACCTGCGCATTCCCGCCCTGACCCTGCAACCGCTGGTGGAAAACGCGATTTATCACGGCATCGAGCCCCGCGCCGAACGCGGCACGGTCAAGCTCACGGTGGATTACGACGGCCACGAACTGCGCATCGTCATCACCAATCCGCTGGCACCGGCGCCCGCCCATTCGCGCGGCAACCGCATGGCGGTCACCAATATCCGCCAGCGTCTGCAGGCACATTACGGCGATACGGCCAAGCTGACCACCCATGCCGATGAAACGCTGCACACCACGTTTCTTTCCTACCCCCTGCGCTCTGCCGAAGCAGAACACAGAGCCGCCACACAAGAAAAAGAAGCAAGGAGTCTGACATCATGAAGGTGCTGATCTGTGACGACGAAGCTCTCGCGCGCGAACGACTGGCGCGCTTCCTGAACGATCTGGAGGGCTACAGCGTTGTCGGCGAGGCCGAAAACGGCCGCGATGCGCTGGAGCAGATAGAAAAGCTGGCTCCTGACATCGTGCTGCTCGACCTGCGTATGCCGGTCATGGACGGCTTGGCCTGTGCCGAAAAAATCGCCCAGTTGCCGGAACCGCCGGCGGTGATTTTTTGCACAGCGTTTGACGAGCATGCGCTGGCTGCTTTTCAGGTGCAGGCCGTGGGCTACCTGCTCAAACCAGTGCGCAAAGAACAACTGGCCGAATCGCTGGCACGCGCCACCCGCGTCAACCGCGCCCAACTGGAAGCGGTGAAGGGCGGCGACGAAGGCGGCAACAGCGGCCGTAGCCACATCACCGCCAAGACCCATCGCGGCATCGAACTGATCCCGGTGGACGACGTGCGTTATTTCCTCGCCGACCAGAAGTACGTCACCGTACGCCATGGCAAGGGTGAAGTGCTGATCGACGAAACCCTGAAAGACCTGGAAGACGAATTCGGCAACCGCTTCATCCGCATCCATCGCAATGCCCTGCTCGCCCTGCACTTTCTGGATGGCCTGGAACTGGTCGCGCCCGGCCAGTATCAGGTGCGCATCAAGGGCATAGAAGAACGGCTGGTGGTGAGTCGCCGGCATCTGCCTGAGCTGCGCGAGACCATGCAAAAGCTCTGACGGCCGGGCAAAAATGACCGGTGGGCAATAGCGGGGCGGCCGGGATTACCGGCTGCCCCGTGCTTTTTGCGGCTTCGCAAGACCGCCCATCCTTGCTAGAGTCGGTCCCCGAGCCAGCCGTCCCCGCGTGTCTTTCCGATCCTGACGGCCCCATAACAACAAGGAGCTCTCCATGAAGCGTCTTCTCGCCGCCAGCGTTCTGGCCCTGACCCTCTCCGGCTGTGCTACCAGCGTGAGCCCGGTCAACGGTCTGATCTACAGCAATGTCACCGCCCCGCTGATGGTCACCGGCTCGGCGGACAAGCCCACCAAGGTCGGCCGCTCGTATGCGCGTTCCTACTTCGGTCTTTACGCGACGGGCGATGCCAGCATCGAAACCGCCACCAAAAATGGCGGCATCGTGAAAATCCACCACGTTGACCATGAAACTCAAGTCATCATGGGCATCATTGCCGACTACACCACGGTGGTTTACGGCAACTGAGTCGGGCGCCCGCTCCGGGCTTAACGACACTGCACTGATGAGCAAAAAGCCGGCGCCCTGCAGAAGCGGCGCCGGC
>JAUXNL010000174.1 GCA_030684415.1 Moraxellaceae bacterium
AAGGTGATGATGAAGGTCGTGCCATTGCCCGGGTTGCTGCTGACCTCGATTCTTCCATGATGACGCTGACTGATGATGAAGTGGGAAATGGAAAGGCCGAGCCCCGTACCTTCGCCAACGCCTTTGGTGGTAAAGAAAGGATCGAATATCTGTCGCGATGTCGCTTGGCTCATGCCGGTGCCGTTGTCCTCCACGCGAATCTCGGCCAGCGGCGGTATGTAGCGTGTGCTGATGCGGATGCGTGGCGCTTCTCGCTTTGCTTCCTGAATGGCCTGTGCCGCATTTTTCAAGAGGTTGACGAGTACCTGTTGCAGTTCCACGCCTGATGCGGGCACAGGAGGGAGACTGGTATCGTAACTCTCTTCAATTTGCAGGCGATCACTCAGCGATGCCATGGAGAGTGCAATCGCACTGCGCATGAAGTCTACGCTGGCATGTGCAACGGCATTGAGCTGTGTGGGTTCGAGCTGACGGCTTGAGCTGCGCGAAAACTGAAGCATGTTACGTACGATTTCGGCTGCTCGGCGTCCGGCGGATTCCATGCCGGCAATGAATTTCAGGATTTCGCGTTTTTCCAGATACGTATTCATTAGCGCCAGATCAAGTCCCAGTGCATCGGCGGCCGTTTTGTTGTTGGCCAGCTCGGGATTAAGTCTGCGCTCCACATTTTGCAGGCTTTGCAGAATGGCGGCGAGTGGGTTGTTGATTTCATGTGCCATGCCGGCGGCCAACTCGCCTAGCGACTTCAGCTTCTCATTTTGCAGCATCATGTTGTCGAGCCGCTGGCGCATGGTGACATCGTCAATCCGAATGACCGCGCCTGTCAGCTCAAGCGAATGCAAGGGGTAGACGGTGATATCAACATATCGAATGCTGTTGAGGTGTTCGAGTTTGACGTTCTCACGCGTACGCGGCTCACTGTTCGCAATCGCTTCTTCGATCATGTCGGCGGGTACGGGAAGATCGGCATAAACTTCATGGAGCCTGAAGCCAAGCGCTTTTTTCTCGCGGATACCGGTCGCCAGTTCGGCGGCAGCATTCCAGTGCGTTACATGGCCGCTGGGCGTCACTCCGATCATGATGGACGGCATCGAGTTGATGATGCTGTTCAGATATTCCTTGGTTTCATTCAGCAATGCGGTGGTGACGCGATGACGCTGCTCCGCCTGCTCCAGTGTGTCACTGGCATGGCGCCAGGATTCGGTGCGTGCGGTAAGACGCTGCTCCAGCATGGCCATGGTTTCATGCAATGAATGCAGAGCTCTTTTTTGCTTGAGGTGTTGCTGCACGCAAAAGGCAAAGGCGACGACTTGCAGAAGAATGATCGCCAGCAGGGTATTCAGCAGCATGATGAATACCCTTGGAGGGCGGGCATAAAAAAGGCAGGGATTGCCCCTGCCTTTCTGTCTGGCCGGCGCTTACAGAGAAGCCGCATCCAGCGTAATGCCATGAGCCGCCATCTCCGATTCCAGCCATTTCTTGACGCGATTGGCATCACCTATCCGTGTATAGCGGCCATTCGAGTCCATCAGCACAATCACGACCGGTGTCGAGTTGACCTTTGCCTGCATGACCAGGCACTTGCCGGCCTCATTGAGAAAGCCGGTTTTTGATACGGCAATATCCCAGTCGGTATTCGCGACCAGTGCATTGGTGTTGCGGTACTGCAATACCTTTTTGCCCGCAATAACCGCATGTTCTGCCGTGGTCGAGAAGTGGCGGATTTCGCTGTAGGTGTTGGCGGAGCGTACCAGGCGGACGAGATCGGTGGGGGAGGCGGTGTTCTGGCCGTTCAGCCCGCTGCCGTCAGCAAAGTGGGAGTTGGTCATGCCGATTTCGGTAGCCTTACGGTTCATTGCTGCAACTGCAGCAGCGGTGCCACCAGGATAAGTGCGCGCGAGCGCAGCAGCCGCACGGTTTTCCGAAGACATCAGGGCCAGCAGCATCGCTTCGCCGCGTGTCAGCGTGGTGCCGACGGCAAGACGTGAGCTGGTATGACGCAGGCTGTCGGTATCGTCCTGGCTGATGGTGATCTCTTCATCCAGTGGCAGGCGGGCATCCAGTACCACCATGGCCGTCATCAGTTTGGTGATGGAGGCAATCGGCATAGTGCGTGTCAGATTTTTTCCGTAGAGGATTTCACCGGTTTCTGCATTCATGACAACGGCAGCGCGCGACTCAAGACTCAAGGGCTGCAACAGGTCGGTCGCCTGGACAATCTCGGTCGGGCCTACGCGATGAGGCAGACGGCTCAGCGCTAGCAGGCGCTCTTGTTCCTGCCGCAGTTGTGCGGGCGTTGGCTTGTTGCGGGTGGTGCCGTAACGGGAAACTTTTTGGGGTTTTTTCTTGGCGCTGGTGCTTTTAGCCTTTGTCGCCTTGCTGTTTTGGGTGGCGGCGGCTGCCGTGGCAGGTTGCATGCTGAGCGGCACGCTCACAAGCAGAAGTGCCATCAGGACAGGGCGAAGCCATTTCTGGAGGAGGACTGTGGGCAACATGTTCGGTCTCTTTGGACGGGCATGGCAGTCATGATGTGACGTGACCATGCAGGGGTGGGTCTGGAAATGGCGCCCGCCGGACTGGATTCAGGCCGGACAGTGGATATGCCAGTCGCCTTTGTATCAAAAACGACAGTTCTCGGACAATCTTTGAATGTCTTTGCAAGCGATTGATTTGCCTGAAAATGCGGCTTTCCGACCAGTGGGGCTGTGGCGTGCGTCGGTGGTGGTGGGGATTTGCCCGGACTGCGGCTATTACGGCTTTCCCCTGTGCCCCGGGCCGTATTACCCTGAGAGCATGTACGAGGCCGGGGAGGCCTCTCCCATCTCAACGGCAAAACAAGTGATTCCGGGGCAGCTTTGATCAAGGTTCTGGTGGTTGATGATCATGATCTCGTCCGCATGGGGATAACCCGCATGCTGGCCGACATCAGTGGTCTGAAGGTCGTAGGCGAGGCCGCCAGTGGCGAGGAATCCTTGCGTCTGTGTCGTGAGCTTGAGCCGGATGTGGTGCTGATGGACGTAAAGATGCCCGGTATCGGCGGGCTCGAGGCAACGCGCAAGCTGGTCCGTCAGCATCCCGATATCCGTATTCTGGCGGTGACGGTCTGTGATGAAGAGCCTTTCCCCTCGCGGCTGCTGAAGGCCGGCGCTGCCGGCTATCTGACCAAAGGTGCTGCGCTTGAGGAGATGGTGCGTGCCGTGCGCGCCGTTGCATCCGGGCAGCGCTACATCAGCCCCGAGGTGGCCCAGCGCTTGGCGCTCAGCGCGCTCGAAGAAGAAAAAAGCTCCCCGTTCGAGGCGCTCTCAGAGCGTGAAATGCAGATCACCATGATGATTGTGGGCTGTCAGAAAGTTCAGGAAATCTCGGATCGCCTTTTTCTGAGCCCGAAGACGGTCAACAGTTACCGTTACCGCATATTCGAGAAGCTCGGTATCGAGAGCGACGTGGAGTTGACCTTGCTGGCCGTTCGCCATGGTTTACTGAACGCAGATCTCGCCTGAGTTTTTTCGCATGTCATCCGAAGGCGCCCCTACAGAGCGGCGTATTACTGAAATACTGGCCACCTTGCCCTCTCTTCCAGGCATTTACCACATGCTCGGGCAGGAAGGCGATGTGTTGTACGTGGGCAAAGCCCGGAATCTTAAAAACCGGGTGTCTTCTTATTTTCAGAAAAATATTCCCAGCCCCAAAACGCGCGCATTGGTCGCGCGTATCTGCGATATCCGGATAACGATTACGTCGTCAGAGACGGAAGCGCTGCTGCTTGAGCAGACGCTCATAAAAGAGCTCAAGCCGCCCTACAACATTCTGCTCCGCGACGACAAGTCCTATCCGTATATCTTCATGGCAGAGGCAGACGTCTATCCACGGATAGGCTTTCATCGGGGGACGAAAAAAGAGAAGGGGCGGTATTTTGGCCCCTATCCGGGGTCACATGCCGTGCGCGAGAGCTTGCAGCTTTTGCAAAAGCTTTTTCAGGTTCGGCAATGCGAAGACAGCTTTTTCCGGAACCGCGAGCGCCCTTGTCTGCAGTACCAGATAAAACGCTGCCGTGCGCCTTGTGTCGGCCTGGTCAGTCCGGAGGATTATGCGGCGGATGTCCGTCATACCGTTCTTTTTCTGGAGGGCAAGAATGAGGACGTCATGACTGATCTGGTGGCTCGTATGGAGACGGCATCCGAAAAACTGGATTTTGAGCAGGCGGTTGTTTATCGCGATCAACTGACGGCTTTACGCCGCGTTCAGGAGCAGCAGTTTGTTTCGCGGGATGCCGGCAATGCAGATGTATTTGCGGTGGCGGCTCAGCCAGGTGGCGTGTGCGTGCAAGTGCTTTTCGTTCGTGAGGGGCGAGTGCTGGGCAGTAATGCTTTCCATCCCAAGATGTTCGGAGAAACGTCGCCGGCTGATATTCTGGATGAGTTTTTGCCTTCCTTTTATTTGCAGGCAGGAAGTTCAAGAGAAATTCCGGATGAAATTGTTCTGGAGACAGAAATTCCGGGGCAGGATGTTTTGCGGGAGGCGATCAGGGAGCTGCATGGTCGCGATGTGCGCATCAAGCATCGGGTAAAAGAGACCCGGCAGGCCTGGCTGCAGTTGGCGAAGCTCAATGCCGCACAGGGGCTGGCAGCAGAGTTGGCCAATCGTGGCAACATGCTGTCGCGCTTCACGATGTTGCAAAAAGTATTGGGGCGAGAGCAGCCGATCAGTCGCATGGAGTGTTTTGATATCAGCCATACCATGGGGGAGGCAACCGTCGCTTCGTGTGTGGTATTTGATGAAGGTGGTCCGCGTAAGAGCGACTATCGCAAGTTCAATATCGAAGACATAACCCCGGGGGATGACTATGCGGCGATGCATCAGGCCTTGATCCGGCGTTATCGACGCTTGCAGAAGGGCGAAGGCGCGTTGCCGGACATCCTGTTCATTGATGGCGGTAAAGGTCAGTTGGCCCAGGCCCGGGAAGTGCTGGCGGAGTTGGATGTAGAAGGTGTGCAGTTGATCGGTATTGCCAAGGGCGAAGGCCGTAAGCCTGGCCTGGAGACACTGCATTTCGATGATGGCGCCGATTTGCAACTGACGGCGGATTCGCCAGCGCTACATCTCATACAGCATATCCGTGACGAGGCGCACCGCTTTGCCATCACCGGCCATCGTGCACGCCGTGGCAAGCAGCGGCAGCACTCGGCGCTTGAGGATATTCCGGGCGTCGGCCCCAAAAAGCGTCGGGAGCTGATCCAGCATTTTGGTGGTTTGCAGGAGGTCGGACGCGCCAGCGTCAAGGACCTCGCGACAGTGCCCGGGATTAGCATAAGATTGGCCGAAGCCATTTACGCGGCCTTGCACAGCCACTAAGCGGTGGCGGTGTGCCGGTTTGGAGAAGTTTGTGCCATCTGTGTTGCTGACTGCCCCCAATATTCTGACGCTCTTGCGCGTGGGTCTGATCCCCGTTCTGGTCCTGCTTGCCTATTTGCCGTATGACTGGCGCTATCTGGCAGCGGCGGCCGTGTTTCTGGTGGCCGCCATTACGGACTGGTTTGATGGTTATCTGGCCCGGCGCCTGAACCAGACGTCGGCCTTCGGTCGCTTCCTTGATCCTGTTGCAGACAAGTTGATGGTGGCGGCCGCACTCATCCTGCTGGTGCAATGGCATGCCGACAATCTGCTGGTGGTCGTGTCGGCCATCATCATTGTTTCCCGTGAAATCACCATTTCTGCCTTGCGTGAGTGGATGGCCGAACTGGGCAAGCGGGCCAGTGTGGCGGTGTCGTATATCGGCAAGCTCAAAACCACTCTGCAGATGTCGTCCATTACGGTCTTGCTGGTCCATGATCCGCGTCTCGATAGTGTCGGTTTTGCCCTTTTGGTGGTGGCGGCCGTGCTGACATTGTGGTCGATGTGCATCTATTTGAAGGCGGCATGGCCTGACTTGCGCAATTCCTGAGCAGGCAGTCAGTGTGCGTGTTGACAGCCCGGGGGCCATCAGTACAATGCGCGCTCCACCGAGGGTGGCCATGCGGGAATAGCTCAGTTGGTAGAGCACGACCTTGCCAAGGTCGGGGTCGCGAGTTCGAGTCTC
>JAUXNL010000177.1 GCA_030684415.1 Moraxellaceae bacterium
GTGCTGAGCTGGGTGATGTCGTAGGTCAGCACCGGATCGACGGGGATGTCGCTGATCAGCTCGAACACCAGCACGCGGCTGTTGCGGCGGTCTTCCTGGTGCATGAGCAGGAAAGGAGCAATCAGGCCGACATAGTCATAAAAGAGGTCGATGGCATCCTGCAGGCTGCCGCCGGTCAGCACGGCGGCACCGAGCATGCCGTGCGAGCTCGGGCGCAGTTGTGCGGCGTAGCGCAGGCCAAGGTCGGGCATCTGGGTCAGGCGGTAGGCATTGTTGAAGATGGTGACCACGTCCGCGAACGGGACGGCCAACTCGGGAATGTCGAGCTGACTGCGTTCAAGTCCCGTGCCCTCCAGCAGCTTCGCGCTCGGGATGTTCCACTCGTCTTCCAGCAGTTGCACCAGCTTGCGGGGATAGGCGCCAAAGGTCAGAAACCTGCCTTGGGTCATTATTTTCTGCATCATCAAGGTCCTCCCTCCCGGATGTCGGGTGCGGAATTATGTCCGTCATTTGCGCCCATGGTTTTGACCGCATTAGAGCATTCGGATGTCATTATTGGCAGTTCTGCGGCACTTTGTTGGACAAGGGTTGTGCAGTTCCTGCCACAATTCAGTCTTTCATAGACCACATGGCTCAAAAGCCCGAATGGCCAGTCATTTTGTTTCGCGCCTATGGAATTGGCCGGATTGCCAGTTGGTTGGCAATGTCCTGCCTTGACCGACCATGTCCAAGCCGCTTACATGGCGGCGCTTTCTGAATCCGGAGTCCTCCCCCATGAGCTTCAGCAACAACCTCGGCCGCGTCGTGTCCAAGTTCGACTTTCTGCCCCCGGCCTTGCGCGCCACCGTGATTTCCAAGATTTTCGGCCGCGTCGTCCCGCTGGTGGGGACGGCAGGTCTGCGCTATGAAGAGCTGACACCGGAACGGGTGGTGGTCAGTATCCGCAACCGTCGCCCGGTGCAGAACCACATCAATGGTGTGCATGCTGCCGGCATGGCGCTGCTGGCTGAAACCGCCACCGGTTTTGTGGTGGGCATGAATTTGCCGGACGACAAGCTGCCGCTGATCAAGACCCTGAAAGTGGACTACCTCAAGCGCACAAAAGGTGACATGCGGGCGGTAGCAACGTTGAGCCCGGAGCAGGTGAAGCTGATCCGCACGACGCCAAAGGGCGAGGTGCTGGTGCCCGTGGTGGTGACGGACGAGTCCGGTCAGGAGCCGATCCGTTGCGAAATGCTCTGGGCTTGGGTGCCGAAGAAGTAAGGTAGATGGCTCCCATCTCCAGTCCCGCCTTCAGTAATGCGGAGGCGGGGGCTCTTCGCCATCGGCCGGAATGACCGAGGCAGACAGCGATTTCATTTGCTCGTAAAGCAAGCGGCTTTCGCGTTGCAGCAAGTCGATCTGCTGCTGCTGGCGGGCCACGATGTTGTTGAGCGACTCCAGCAGGTCATCCTGGAAGGCAACGCGGGCTTCCAGATCATTCAGGCGTGTTTCCATCAGGGCTCCTCAGCGCCTATAACGGCGACGAATTCGTGGCCAGCGGGCCGATGGCGCGCATTCTAGCGTGTTATCCTGCGCGCCGATTTTTCCCCGGCATATTTCCCATGAATCTGGTCACCCTGCGTGATGTCTCCCTCGGCTTCGGTGCCGCCCCCTTGCTCGATCATGTGGGCTTTGCGCTCAATCGTGGTGAGCGTGTCTGCGTCGTCGGGCGTAATGGTGAGGGCAAGTCCACCCTGCTCAAGGTGATAGAAGGTCTGCATTTGCCGGATAGCGGCGAAGTGGTCCGTCAGAACGGGCTGACCCTGGCCAGCTTGCCGCAGGATGTGCCGACGGATATCGCGGGCTCTGTGTTCAATGTGATCGCGTCGGGTCTGGGGGAGGCGGCCGGCCTGCTCTCGCGCTATCACGATCTGAGCGAGCGTTACGGGCATGGTGATGAAAGCGTGCTGGACGACCTGTCGCGCACGCAAGAAGCGCTGGAAGCGGCTGGCGGCTGGTCGCTGAGTACCAAGGTCGAGCAGGTGTTGTCGCGCATGCAGCTGGATGGTGAGGCTGACTTTGCCGCGCTGTCCGGTGGCCGCAAGCGGCGTGTGCTGCTGGCACGTGCGCTGGTGAACGAGCCCGACATCCTGCTGCTCGACGAGCCCACCAATCATCTCGACATCTCGGCTATCGGCTGGCTCGAAGGCTTTTTCCGCGATTATCCCGGCACGCTGCTATTCATCACCCACGACCGCAGTTTCCTGCAGGCGGTGGCCACACGGATTGTCGAGCTGGATCGTGGCGTGCTGCGTGATTTCCCCTGCACCTACAACGAATACCTCGAGCGCAAACAGCAGATTCTGGATGCCGAGGCGCAGGCCAACGCACTGTTCGACAAGCGCTTGGCGCAAGAAGAAGTGTGGATTCGCCAAGGCATCAAGGCGCGGCGTACACGCAATGAAGGGCGCGTGCGTGCGCTCAAAGAGTTGCGCAATGAGCGCATGGCCCGCCGCGAGCGCACGGGCAAGGCCCAACTGGCCATGAGTGATGCCGAGCGCTCGGGCAAGGTGGTGCTGGAAGCTGAAAATCTGGTGTTGAGCTATGGCGGACAGACGCTGGTGGACGGCTTTTCTGTGACCGTGATGCGCGGCGACAAGATCGGCCTGATTGGTGACAACGGCGCCGGCAAGACCACGCTGGTACGTGCCCTGCTCGGGCAGATTCCGTTGCAAGGCGGCACGGTGC
>JAUXNL010000191.1 GCA_030684415.1 Moraxellaceae bacterium
CCGACCCGTCTGCACTCGACTCTGGGCTATCTCAGCCCGATGGACTTTGAGGCCAGACATCTTGCTTAACGAAGTGTCCGGGAAATCGGGGGAAGATCATTCAGCCGCGCCTTCCGTAAGTGGACGGGGCGTTCGCCGTCGGCGTGGCGCCAGGATCGCAAGGCCACGACCTGACTTTTTTTGCAGTAAAGCACGGCGGCATCGGCCATTGGCTTGCCGCCGTTTCTTCAGGCAAGCGTTCGCCCTTCAGTCTTTCGGCAAGGGGCTTCCGGGAGTGGCCAGTACAGGGTGTTCTTGATGGATGGCGCATCGGCCGCCTCTGACAGCCCGCCAGAGGTGCGCACTTGCCTGCAGGGGGAGGGGATTGCTATCTTAAGCTGTCCTTTTGACCAGTAGTCGTTTGCCGTGACCGCACCTCTCCGCCGCATCGCCCACCTCGACATGGATGCCTTCTATGCCTCCGTGGAGCTGCTGCGCTACCCGCAGCTCAAAGGCTTGCCGGTGGTCATCGGCGGCCGGGTACGTGGCGCCGACGCCGCCTTGATGCAGGCCGCCGCCGACAACCGCCGCGCCGAACTGCCACTGGACGCATTCCCCCGCCTGCGCGACTACGTCGGGCGCGGCGTCATCACCACCGCCACCTATGCCGCCCGCGCTTACGGCATCGGCTCTGCCATGGGCCTGATGAAGGCCGCCGCCCTCTGCCCCGATGCTATCCTGCTGCCGGTCGACTTCGACGAATACCGCCACTTCTCGCGCGCCTTCAAGGCCGAAATCCTCGCCGTCGCCCCGCTCATGGAAAACCGTGGCGTCGACGAGGTGTACATCGATTTCACTCACGTAGAAGGCGGTCAGGAAGAGGGCGGGCGCGTGCTGGCCGCACGGCTGCAGCAGGCCATCCACCGCGCCACCGGGCTCACCTGCTCGGTGGGCGTTGCGCCCAACAAGCTGCTCGCCAAGATGGCCAGCGAATTCAACAAGCCCAACGGCATCGCCATCGTGCATGACGGCGAGCTTGCAGAGAAAATCTGGCCCTTGCCCTGCCGCAAGATCAACGGCATCGGCCCGCGCACGGATGAAAAGCTGAAAGCGCTCGGCATCCGTACCATCGGCGAACTCGCCGCCTGGCGCGGCGAGGCGCTGCAGGCCGCCTTCGGGCGCAGCTACGGTGCCTGGCTCCACGCCGCCGCGCACGGGCAAGACGACCGCCCCGTGGTCACCGAAAGCGAGCCTGTCTCCATGAGCCGCGAAACCACCTTCGGCCGCGACCTGCACGCCGTGGCCGACCGCGCCGAGCTCGGCGCCATCTTCACCCGGCTCTGCGAGCAGGTGGCCGCCGATCTTGCGCGTAAGGGATATGTGGGCCGCACCATCGGCATCAAGGTGCGCTACGACGACTTCAAAAGCGTCACCCGCGACCACAGCGCCAGCTCCCACACCGCCGACGCCAGCACCATCCGCCAGCTCGCGGGCCAGTGCCTGAAACGCGTACCGCTGGAAAAACGCCTGCGCCTGATCGGCGTGCGCGTCGGCGGCCTTGTGCGCACCGACCGCGTCGCAGAAGCCAGCGCCGCGCTTAGCCGCTACCACCGCGCCGCCGATGCCGCCGCCCATGAAGGAGAGGGTGATGGGCGTCAGACGGTTGGCGCGATGCCTGGCGGCGGAGCGGCCCCGCGCGCCAGCCAGAACCTCCGCCTCTTCGATTAAGCCCAGCCCCGTGGGTGTGGATTCATCTCCACTCCCTCCGTTCGCCTTCATCGCCCCTTGTTCGTCATCTCCGCTGTCGCTTCTTCATCGTCCCCCCTGTTCGTCATCCCCGCGAAGGCGGGGACCCAGCGCCTCTAAGCTCCCCGCCAGGGCCCCCGCCGCAACGGCGCCAACAACGGCCGCAAGCCGTTGTGGTCAATCTCGTGCATCAACGCCAGCAGCTGCCCGATTTCCCCTGGCGGAAATCCCGCGCGCGCAAACCACGCCAGATAGTGCCCCGGCAGATCGGCCAGAATCCGGTCTTTGTATTTGCCATACGGCATGGTGCGGGTAACGAGCTTTTCGAGGTCGGCGGCTTGCATGGGGGATGACGGTGGTGAGGTGGCGGAGGGAAAGTGTGGGCGGGCAGGGAGGCAAAGGGAAGAGGTGGACCTTCGGCTCAAGCGAAGAAACGGCATGTGTCACTTATCTAATCATTTTGATTCTTTTTCCTTGCGCTTGGATTAATCTCAGGGGTGAAAGTATGCAGAAATATAGCTGCTATTGGCCAAGTATAGACCTATGAAAAATAGTACATTTCTCGTTTTTTTGCTTTTGGCGTTTTCTGGTGCGCAGGCCAGAGAGGACTCATGTGATGAGCGCATCTTTGCAATCGTTGGTGAAAAACTAATGCTCGAAGAGTTTTCTTTCACAAATGATGACGGAGTTGTGGTTGATGCGACCTGTAAGCTATGGCCCTATAGAAAAAATATAACTATTGCAGCCTTTGGATATATTCCCCC
>JAUXNL010000192.1 GCA_030684415.1 Moraxellaceae bacterium
ACCTCTGATGCCGTTGTTGATGAGTTTTTGCCGATAGAAGAGGAAATGCCAGCTGCAGAGGAGGCGTTGGCGGATTGGACGCCGGAGCAGGTATTCACGGCGACAGAATTTGCTGAAAATATCATAGAAGATGTCGCACCCCCGGCGAATGTCGAGGAACCCATTGCGCTTGAGCCTCTTGTCCCGGAGCCGGTGCCAGAACCGCTGCCAGAGCCGGTGGTGGCAGCAGTTGTAGAAGCGCCGAAAAAGCCGCTGATTCCCGTTCTCACGGCCATGCCTGAGGATGATCACAGCTTCGACGAAGAAATCCGCGAAATTTTCGTGGAAGAAGCCGAAGAGGTGATGGAAGCGATCAACGAATACTTTCCGAAATGGGCGGCCAATTTTGACGACACGGCCTCATTGCTCGAGTTTCGCCGCGGTTTTCACACCCTGAAAGGCTCTGGCCGCATGGTGGGCGCCAAAGTGGTGGGTGAGTTGGCGTGGGCATTCGAGACCATGCTGAACAAGGTTCGCGACAAAATCCTGCCGCCGGATCAGGTCATGGTCAGCCTGATTTCCGAATGTCTTTCGGTGGTGCCGGGCTTGGTGGAAGACTTTGCCAATCGTGCGGCGCCGCGCATCAATACCAGCCCGCTCATGGAGGCCGCCGATGCGGTTACGGCAGGCAAAGCGCTGACACCGGTTGATGTTGCTCGTGCCGCTGCGCGCGCGCATGGAGAAGAAGAAGCGGATCTACCGGATGCTGCCGACGATTTTGATGCGCTGGCAGCGAGTTTGGCGCCCGCCGGAGACGTTACTGATGCCGAGTTGGCTGATGTCGCTGCCGAGCTTCCTGTGCAGGCCGATGTGGCTGAGGCGGCGCCTGCTGCAGACAATGACATTCTTGAGTCGGATGCTGAGCCGGTCACGGCCTCATTTGTTGAAGATGACATCAGTTTTTCAGTCGAAGACACGCCCTCTGTCGGCATGATGTCTGATGACGTTCAGGAAATGGAAGCGGCTGCCCCTCAGGACGACCCTGAAACTGAGAGTGCATTTTCCACCGATGTTTTTGATGCGGATGCGCTTGATGTAGACGTCAGCGATGTGGCGTCAACCGACGATACACTTCCCGCACTGAACGAAGCCGCATTGCAGCAAGAGGAAGAAGCGGCAGCGGCCGATACAACTGACTCTGATGAAAATACCGCAGTAGCCGAGATTGATCCGATCCTGCTGGAAATCTTTACCAGTGAAGCGGATACCCATCTCGCTGAATTGCAGGCCTACCTTGATGGTATTGATCCCGACCGTAGTTCTGCTGCGATTACGGATGAAGTCATTCGCTCACTGCATACCCTGAAAGGCTCTGCCGGCATGGCGGGCATCTTCCCGGTCGCGGATATTGCCGCGCCGATGGAGCATTTGTTCAAGGATTTGCGCAATCAGGGCAGTAATGCCAAGCGCATGCATTTGCAGGCCCTGCAAGATGGGCACGGCCTCATCAATGACAGCATCCGCAATCTGGCGGCGGGCGGCAGTGGTCGCGTCGATGGTGCTGAGGCGCTGATCGCGCATATCCGGCAACTGGATCACGACCGGCTTTCGCTTCTCGAGCGTGAGCAGGCGGAGCAGTTGGGGGAGGGTTCTCCGCTTCCAGCCTCCGCCACGGCAGGGCTGGTCGCCGGCTTCATGGAGCTGGGTCTGGACAATGTGCTGGATGCCCCGTGGGAGCTTGATGGTTGGTTGCATGGCGAAGATGCCGCCGAGCGCATTCATGTATTGCAAGAAGAGCTGCAACGTTTGGCGCCAGTGGCAGCCAAAGTGGACGTGCAGCCTTTGGCACAGCTCGCCGAGCGTTTGGCGGGCATTTATGGTCGCTTGGCGCGGCGCGAGCTTGCGCTCGACAATGAGCTGCTGAACGATCTCGCCACCACACACGACGAATTGATCAATATCTTTGATACGCTGGCGGCCAGTCAGACCGTGCAGCCCAATGAGCCGGTACTGACCCGCTTGCTTGATCTGCTGGAAATGCCCGCGCAGGTGGTGTCCGGCCTTAATGATGAGCCTGCTACCGCCGCTTTTGAGACGGATGAGCGCACTAGTCTTGCTGATCGCATGACCGATGCTGAGGTGGCGGACTGGGAAGCGCCAGCCGACATCGTCTCGGTTGATTCGATTGATCCTGAGCTGCTCGAGATTTTTCTCGAAGAAGCCGATGAGGTTCTGGAGGCGGCTGACGCTGAGCTGGATCTCTGGCGCCGTAATCCCGATAACCTCTCGCCACTCGGTGCTTTGCAGCGTCAGTTGCACACACTTAAAGGCGGGGCGCGCCTCGCCGAGATTCGTCCGCTAGGCGATCTGGCGCATGAGCTTGAATTTCTTTATGAAGGCTTGGTTGACGGACGCTACACCGCGATTCCGGAGCTGACGGATTTGTTGCAGCGTTGCCATGATCGTCTTGCCGACATGGTGCAAGGATTGCGTGGGCGTGGGCAGTGCACGGCGGCCATGGACCTCGTCAATGCAATCAATGCGTTCCGTCGTGATCCCGCCGGCGGCATTGTGCTGGCGGGCGCCGCAGAAGCGCCTGCCCCGATAGTGGAAGAAGTGCCTGCCAGTGCTGCTTTTGCGGAAGAAGCGCTTGTCGGGAGTGACTGGCTGGATGATGCCGGCAGTGTGGCCCTTGCCGAGACAGCCCCAGAGCCTGCTTCTGAATCTGATGCAGACGTCGCGCTCGACTCTGTTGCGCAAGAAAGCCAAGAGCCAGACGACACCCTTGAGTCCGAAGTCTTTGCAGAAGAAGCCCCAGTAAGCAATGAAAGCAAAGAGGCTGAACACGACGCCGTTTTCGCTGAATTTTTTCCTGATCAGGCGATAGCGCCCGTTGCACCGGAGATAGAGCCGACGCCCGAGCCTCAGTCGGCCGCTATATCGACCGTTGCGCCAGTCATTGCTCCGCCCGTTGTAGCCGCGCCGCCGGTTGCCGCTGCTCCGGTCATCAGTGCAGAAGATTTCGATCCCGAGCTGCTAGAGATTTTTCTGGAGGAAGCCGGCGAAATTGTTGAC
Source organism: Moraxellaceae bacterium (assembly GCA_030684415.1). Lineage (GTDB taxonomy): Bacteria > Pseudomonadota > Gammaproteobacteria > Pseudomonadales > Moraxellaceae > UBA2031. The sequence goes on from JAUXNL010000192.1 coordinate 3,055, forward strand.
GACACCAGCGAGCAGCTTTCGGACTGGCGCCGCGATACCAACAACACCCTGCCAGTGCAACAACTGCAACGTGGCCTGCACACGCTCAAGGGCGGTGCGCGCATGGCCGAGATCAGTCCGCTCGGTGATCTTGCGCATCACATGGAGAATATTTACGAGGCGCTGTGCGATGGCCGCCTGAGTGCAACGGAGCCTTTGTTCAGCTTGCTGAACCGTTGCCATGACCGACTTGCTGTTGCGGTAGAGGCGTTGCGCAGCAACATCGGCTGTCCGGACACATCGGATCTGGTGCGTCTTATCGAGCGCTATATTGCGGATCCTGACAACTTCCAGGATACGCCAGACACCGTTACCCTGACGCCGGTGCCGGCCGAGCCCGTCGCCGAGCTGGCCGCAGAGGTGACACCAGAGCCTGTCGCGGCGCGTGAGCCCGTGCCCCAGCGCGCGATTGAAGCAGCGCCTGTTCCAGAAAATGTCGACAGCGACATTCTTGAAATTTTCCTCGAGGAGTCTGAAGAGCTCGCGGAGGGAATCGAAACTTCTCTGGGCGAATGGCTCGAGAATCGTGACGCAACGGCGCCGATGGATGCATTGATGCGCCATCTGCATACGCTCAAGGGAGGCGCCCGTCTTGCCGGCCTCAAAGAGCTAGGCGATCTGGCCCACGATTGGGAAAGCGATCTCGTTGCGATTCAAAGTGGTAGCAAACTGGCGGATGATGCTTTTTTTGCGGGTCTTGGCGAGCGTCAGGATGCCGTGCTGGTCCGTATCAAAGCCATTCGCAGTGGTCTGGCTGAAACGGCGCCTGCAGCGGAGCCTGTCGCCCCGACGGTGGGCACGGATTCCGTCTTGCCGCCAGCGGCCGACCCAGTGGCCGACAATGTCACCACACTCCCGGCAGCCGCCACCGCACGTCCGGTGCGTACCGGACCGCAGGCCGAGCCGCCATCAATGCAGGGAGGATTCCGCAAGGATTCCGGTGCGCGCGGCCCGCAAGAAATGATTCGCGTGCCATCGGATTTGCTCGAAAAGCTCGTCAATCTTGCTGGTGAAACGTCGATTACCCGTTCTCGCGTCGAAATGGGCGTGCATGGTTTTGCTCAGACCGTGGAAGAAATGGGCGCCACCATCCAGCGTCTGGCGGATCAGCTGCGGCGCATGGACTCGGAAATGGAAACGCAGATTGTTGCGCGCCACAACGAAGACACCGGTGGCAAGTACGAAGACTTCGATCCGCTGGAAATGGACCAGTACTCCTCGCTGAACCAGCTCTCGAAAGCACTTTCCGAGTCGGCCTCCGACTTGCTCGACCTGAAGTCCACGCTCATCGACAAGGCGCGCGATACCGAAACGCTGCTCTTGCAGCAGTCGCGTATCAATACCGAATTGCAGGAAGGCTTGATGCGTTCGCGCATGGTGCCGTTCTCGCGTCTGGTGCCGCGTCTCAAGCGCATTGTTCGCCAGACCGGTCAGGAGGTGAACAAGCCGGCTGATCTGGACGTGATCAATCCCGAAGGGGAAATGGATCGTACGCTGCTCGAGCGTATCGTGGCGCCGCTGGAGCACATGCTCCGCAATGCGGTTGACCATGGCCTTGAAGATCAGGCCGGCCGTGCGGCCGCTGGCAAGCCAGCGCAAGGTGTCGTCACGTTGACGCTGGCGCGTGAAGGCGGCGAAGTCGTGCTGACACTGGCCGACGATGGTCGCGGCATCAATATTCCGGCGGTGCGCAAAAAAGCACTGGAGCGTGGCCTGATAACAGAAGGTCAGGACATCACTGATCAAGAAGTCATCCAGTTCATTTTCCATGCGGGCTTCTCCACGGCGTCGGCGGTGACGCAGATTTCCGGTCGTGGCGTCGGCATGGACGTGGTGCAGTCCGAAATCAAGCAAATGGGGGGTGCGGTTTCCATCCAGTCTGAAACCGGAAAGGGCACGCGATTCATTGTGCGTCTGCCGTTTACTGTGGCGGTCAATCGCGCCCTGATGGTGCGTATCGGTGAAGACAGTTACGCCATCCCGCTCGCGCAGATCGAGGGTATCGTCCGTGCCAGCCCGTATGAGCTGGAAACGTATTACGGCCCCGAAGCGCCACTCTTTGAATACGCGGGCGTAGCCTACAAGCTGAACTACCTTGGCGAGTTCGTGCACGGGGTGAAATCGCCTAATCTGGTGGGCCATGTGCTGCCCTTGCCCGTGCTGCTGATTCGCGGTGGCGAGCAGCGCATTGCCATTCAGGTGGATCAACTGATCGGCTCGCGTGAAATCGTGGTGAAGTCGGTGGGCGCGCAGCTGGCGTCGGTGGCGGGCATTTCCGGTGCCACCATTCTGGGTGACGGCTCCGTGGTCATCATTCTTGACGTTATCGCCATGCTGCGTGCGGCATCGCTCTCGGCGCCACGCGTCAGTGTCAGTCTTGATGGTGGCATGGGTCAGCCGGCCGCTGCCGAGGCCAAGCGCACACGTACGGTGATGGTGGTGGATGACTCGGTGACCGTGCGCAAGGTGACATCGCGTCTGCTGGAACGTCATGGCTACGAAGTATTGCTCGCCAAAGACGGGATGGACGCCATCGCCAAGCTTGAAGACCAGAAGCCGGATCTCATGCTGCTCGATATCGAAATGCCACGCATGGACGGCTTTGAAGTGGCCTCGCTGGTGCGTCACAACCCGAATCTCGAAGACCTGCCGATCATCATGATTACGTCGCGTACTGGTGAAAAGCACCGCGAGCGTGCGTTCCAGATCGGTGTGAATGCTTATATGGGCAAGCCGTTCCAGGAAGAGCAACTCCTGGAGACCATTGGCGAACTGCTGGCTGCCAGCACAGTCAGGTGAGGAGCGTGACATGAACGAGCGTCGCAATCCCCGCATTGGTGTCGTCAGTGACTCCAATCTCCAGCGTTTGGCGCTGGCGCAGGCGGTGAAAGGGCATGGCTATGAGCTGTGCTTCAACACATCGCCTGACCGTCTGGATGTGTCGACGCTGGATGCTGCCGAAATTGAGGCTTGGGTGGTCGACATGCAGGACGAGGACGACGAGTTCCTTGACCGCCTGCTGGATCACACCGCGGCGCCGATCCTGTTTGGTCTGGAAGAAGCGCCACCACAGGGGGCGCGTAGTTATCCGCGCTGGGAGCGTCGTGTTTACGTCAAGTTGCGCGACACGGTGGGCGAGCCCTTCCAGGAAGAGCGTCTTGATGTTTTGCAGGCCAGTGAGCCTGAGGCGGCTCCGGTGTTGCTGGAGTTGCCGCCGGAGTTGGCTGCGCATGATGCCGACACCCTTGAGGTGGTGTGCGTTCTGGCCGCTTCGCTTGGTGGTCCTGCGGCCGTAAAAGAGTTTCTCGATAGTTTGCCAAAAGGTCTGCCCGTTGCTTTCGTGCTGGCGCAGCATATTGATGAACGCATGCAGGAAACCCTGTCGCATGTACTGGTGCGGCATAACGGCATTCCGTGCAAGGTCGCTGCAGCGGGCGACCGTTTGCGCAGTGGTGAAATGCTGATTGCGCCGGTGGCCAATGAAATCGATTTCGGGCCGGCGGGTGATGTGATTGTGCGCGACATCGGTTGGGATGGCCCCTATTCGCCGTCGATTGATCAGGTCATTGCCAATGTCACGCGGCGTTTTGGCGATCGTTCCGGCGCACTGATTTTCAGTGGTATGGGCGGTGACGGTGCGATTTCCGGCCCGCTCATGCAGGAAGCGGGTGGCTTTGTCTGGGCGCAGACAGCGGCAACTTCCGCCTGCTCCAGCCAGCCCGACTCCATGCGTGCAACCGGCGTGGTGAGCTTCAGTGGCAGCCCGCATGAGCTGGCGGCCCATCTTGTTGAACATGTCCGTCAGCGCATTGCTGCGCTGGCCTGAACCCGGAATCTGTCATGGCTACAACCCAGCTCACGCTGAACCAAACCACGCTGCTTGGTGCCACCACGGGCACCATCGCCTGTCTGTTGGCGCCGATTGTCGGTCGGCAGTTGCTGCTGCCGAATGTCACGGTGGCGGAGGTCGTGCTGGCGAGCGACAGAGAGCCCGCTCCTCTGGGTGCACCTTCTTGGCATCAGGGTTTTGTGAACTGGCGCGATGCGCAAGTTCCTGTGATTGCTTTTGAAGGGCTGAATGGCGAGCCAGTGCCGCGCGAATATCAACGCATTGCCATTCTGGCGAGCATTACCGGCAACACCACGATCCCCTTTTACGGCGTTGCCGTGCAGGGGGCGCCGCGCATGGCCAAGGTCAAGATTGCCCAACTCGAGGATCTTGAGAGCGCGCCAGTGGGGCCGGTGGAGTTCCTGCAGGTTCGCTACTCCGGCGAGCTCGCGGTCATTCCTGATCTGGATGCCGTTGAGGCCTTGCTGGCCTGAGCCGATCAGCACTTGGAACACTTTTTCCCGCTCTCGATCCGGGCGGGCAGTTGTACGGGCAGCGCATCAGCATGCCTTCATGAACTCCATCAGGCGCTGTGCGACACTGCTTGTCTGCACTGACTGATGGAGCGACACATGACTTTCCCTTCCCTCAAGAACTCACGAACACAGTGGGGCTGGCTGGCTCAGCTTCTGCACTGGCTGGTTTTCATCCTGATTATTGGCGCATGGTTTGCTGTCGAGCAGCGCGAGCTGTATCCCAAGGGCTCGGTTGAGCGCGGCGAATGGATGGCGCTGCACAAGGCGCTTGGCCTGACGGTCTTTTTCCTGTTTTGGGCGCGCTTGGGCTGGCGTCTTTCCGGGCCAGTGCCTGCGGCTGTTGTCACTAATGTCTGGCAGCATCGTATGGCGGTGGTGGTGCATTGGGCGTTGTACGCAGTCATGCTGTTGATGCCCTTGTCGGGGTTGCTGCTGTCGCAATTCGGTGGGCGGCCGGTTTCCTGGTTCGGCGTGTTCGAGATTCCGGTTCTGGTCGCCGAGAACAAAGAGCTGGCGGGCAACATCAAGGACATGCACACCGATGTCTGGTGGCCGTTGCTGTTGGTGCTGGTGGCCCTGCATGCGGTGGCTGCACTCTGGCATCAGTGGGTGGTCAAGGATGGCACTTTGAGACGCATGCTGCCTTGGTAGGTTGCGTCGCCAGTTCTCGCTATCGGGAATTTTTAGTCGGATGCGGAGTGGGAGTCGGGGGGCGATAGTTGCTCGCCCTCCCGGCTGGCAACAAAAACAGCGGCCACCGAGTCGCTGTAAACATTGACAGCCGTGCGGCACATATCAAGCAGGCGATCCGTGATGAGTAGCAGGCCGATGGCTTCGAGCGGCAGGCCAACCGCGCCGAGAATGATGGCAATCGCTACGAGGCTGGCAGCAGGAATGCCGGCGACGCCAATCGATGTGACCAGCGCAATGATCACCACTGTGAGCTGCTGCGCAAATGAAAGGTCCACACCATAGGCCTGCGCCAGAAAGAGTACGGCTGCACATTCGTACAGCGCAGTGCCGTCCATGTTGATGGTGGCGCCCAGTGGCACCGTCATTCCAGAGACACGTTCGGAAACGCCCGCACGTTCACGAAGGCAGCGCAGGGTCACTGGCAATGTTGCATTGCTGGAGGCAGTGGAAAAGGCCGTAAGCAATGCCGGTAACATGGCGCGAAAATGCTGGCGCGGCGATGCCTTTGCGACCTGCCACAGCAGGAATGACAGTGTTACGCCAAGATGGAAGGCGAGCGCCAGGACGACTGTGACAAAAAACCAGGCCATGGGCGCCATGGCCGCAAAGCCGGTGCGTGCGAGCACGTTCGCAATAAGCGCAAACACTCCAATGGGCGCTGCACGAAGAAACAGTGTGGCGATGCCCATCACAATGGCTTGCGCACTTTCCCAGAACGCTAGTTGCGACTGCTTTTGCTCAGTTGGCAAACGGCCCAGGAAATAGCCGTACAAGAGGCTGAAAACAATCAGTCCGAGCAGGTTGCCCTCACTGGCCGCCGTGACAAGGTTGGGCGGCAGCATGCTCAAGAAAAGATTGAGCATGTCGCCAGCGCCTCGATTCTCCACTTTCTGCATCAGCGCACCGGCATCTGCCGGCAGTGCGATGTGTGAGCCAACGGCAACGCCATCCACCAAGCCCGGCGACAGCAGGTTGACAAAAAAGAGTCCTGCGATAATCGCCGCCGTGCTGCTGGCTACGTAATAAAGCAATGTATAACCGCCGAGTTTGCCAATTCCGCTGTCAATGCGGCTGATGCCGACAATCATGCTGGTCACCACAACCGGGATGACCAACAGCTTCAGGCTGTTCATGAACAGTTGGGCAATGACGTCGAGAGTAGAAGTGAGTGCGGGAGCCGCAGGGATTGCGCCGTTATTCATGAGCAGGCCCAGCAATCCGCCCAGCACCATCGCAATCAGCATTTGCCAGTGCAATGCGAGTTTGCCGCTCATGATGTTCTCCGTTGGCTAACAGCTTGCTGAAAAATTCCCATCCGGGGCTTTTTCAGCCCGCGATTCCGGCACATGTCCGCAATCGCTCCACGCGGAATCAATCACTTTGTCGTGATTGATTCGCGAACCGGCCCCGGCCATCCTTTGCCGGGAGGCCTTTTGCTGAAAAGCATTATTCAGCAAAAGGCTAAAGTTTTTACCGTGCTCTGTCGGGGTGACGGTCAGAAGCCGGTCGCCATGCCTTCGCGGCGCGGATCAGCCGCGCCTTCGAGCCGTCCACGCTGACGCCGGATGATGGCGAGGCCACTGTTCATGTCGCCGGGCTCAAGCGTATGCCCACGAGCTTCCAGACTTTCACGTAAGCCGATCGCAAGATCGCTGTCGATCTCGGTCGCACCATTGCGGGAAAGCACATGCGGCAGTTGTACCACCTCTCCCGGGCTCATGCCCTCATCAAGACTGGCGACTAGCGCCCGCAGCACATAACCGATGATGCGGCTGCCGCCGGGAGAGCCGAGTGCCAGTATCGGTCGACCGTTTTCATCCAGCACGATGACAGGTGACATTGCGCTGCGCGGGCGCTTGCCGGGCTGCACGCGGTTTGCCAGTGGCCGGCCACTTTCGGCGGGCAGGAAACTGAAATCGGTCAATTGGTTATTGAGCAGCATGCCATCAATCAACAGGCGACTGCCGAAGGCATCTTCAATCGAGCTGGTCATCGATAGCCAATGCCCATTTGCATCGGCTATCACGATTTGTGTGGTGCCGTTTTCCAAGAGCTGGCCATCTTGCCCCCAGGGCGAGCTCAGGCCGGGAGGAGTGCCTGCACTGGCGGTGCCCATCGAGCGCTCGCCAATCAGGGCGCGGCGAGAGGCGACATAGTCTTTTTGCAACAGCGCCGCCACGGGTACGGGCACGAGTGCAGGGTCAGCACTGTAGCGCTGGCGGTCGGCAAAGCTGAGGCGCTCAGCTTCGGTCAATTGGTGCAAGCGCAGCGCTTCATCGTTTTCACGTCCGAGTCCATCGAGAATCGCCAGTGTTTGCAATACCGCAAGACCGCCCGAGGGAGGCGGTGCGCTGCAAACCGAATACTGACGATAGGGCTGGCAGAGTGCGGGCGCCACCTTGGGCTGGTAGTTTTTCCAGTCCTCTTCGCTGAGATCAGCGCCTTCAATGGTGAGTGACTTCACCATGCCCTGCATCAGCTTGCCGCGATAGAATTCTTTCGATCCGCTGTTCGCTATTTTCTCCAAAGCGGCTGCATAAGCCGGATTTTTCAGCAGATGACCGGCTGGCCAAGCACTGCCGTCCGGTGCCAGAAAATAATCACGCGCATGCGTTTTTTTAGCCAGAAGGCGGTCGCGCGCGATCAGCATGTGCAGGCGTGGAGAAACGGGAAAGCCTTCGCGCGCATGACGAATGGCGGGCGCAAACAAGGACTTCCATGGCAGCTTGCCGTAGCGGCGATGGCTTTCTTCGAGCGCCGCTAGAGCACCCGGAACGCCGACGCCCAGCCCACTGTTCACGGCCGTATAAAACGGCAATGGCTTGCCATTGCTGCCAAGAAAGCGATTCGGCTGTGCTGATGCCGGCGCGGTTTCGCGCCCATCAATACTCAGGGTTTTCTTGCCGTCGTGATAGACAATGAATGCGCCGCCGCCAAAGCCCGATGATTGTGGCTCGACGAGGCCGAGTACCGCTTGGGCCGCGATGGCCGCATCAATCGCGCTGCCACCGGCCCACAGCATGTCGCGTGCCGCGAGCGATGCCAGCGGATTGGCCGTCACCACCATGGCGTTGCCCGCGGAGGCCGTACTCAGCTCATAGCGCCCGGTATTGCCTTCAGGAGCAAGTGGGGCTTGCGGCGCCGCCACTACGAGTGGCGGACAGAGCAGCACGAAGAAAAGGGGCAGGGCAATGCGGCAAAGCATCGGGCTCTCCGGAAATCAGCGAATGCCGCGATGATAGGACAGTGAAGGACTCAGCGGAAATCGCCAAACCGTGCCTGCAGTAGCGCAAGCGCGGCCACCGGTGCTGTTTCCGTGCGGAAAACGCGCGGGCCGATTTGCCAGCACAGGAAGCCGGCCGCTTGAGCCCCTGCTATTTCCGCTGCCGACAGGCCGCCCTCGGGGCCGATCAACAGTGCGGCGCTGGTGGTGTCGCGGCTGGCTGGCAGGGCGTCGCCCGCAGTGGGCGCGAGTACAAGCCGCAGCGAAGCACTGCTGGAGGCCAGCCATTCGGCGAGCGACTGTGGTGCATGGATCACGGGCAAACGGTTGCGCCCACACTGCTCACAGGCGGCAATGGCGATGCGGCGCCAATGCTCCAGCTTTTTGTCTGCACGTTCTTCGCCGCGCAACTTGAGTTCGCAGCGCTCGCTGGTCAGCGGGGTGATGACGCTGACGCCAAGTTCAGTGGCCTTCTGGATGGCGTAATCCATACGCTCGCCACGCGACATCACCTGCCCCAAGTGCGTGTGCAGGGGCGACTCGCGATCATCCGGTCGAAAAGTGCCGATATGCACCCGCGCTGACTTCTTGCCCGCCTCGGTCAGTGTGGCGTCGAATTCGCCGCCATCACCATTGAACAGCACAAAGCTATCGCCGACCTGTGCGCGCAATACGCGCAGCAGGTGATGCGATGCCTCATCTGGCAGGCTGATGTCAGTGCCGGCTGACAAGGGGAGTGGAATGTAAAAGCGCATGGTCAGACTCAGAAAAAATCAGAAAGTTTAAGAAGCTTTAGCAGGCCGAAATGGCTGACGACTTCAGCAAGCTTCAGCAGCAGCACGATACCGATGGCGATGCCCACGGCGAAGCGCGCCATGATCAAGCGCAAGCCAAGCAGCGGCTGGTGCCGTAACAAGGCTCGGCCCAGCAAAAAATCATTGTCAAAGGTTTGTGTCAACGGGATGCGCTGGCCGACTTCGCGCTGGATGTCGCTGACGGGCCAGAAGCGGTGACGATGTCGTCCGTGTCCGCGATACAGCGGTATCAGCTTGCTGCCGAGGACTAGCGTGTTGTCTCCCAGCCAAATGTCTTCATAGGCAATCGCTTTGCGTGGCTTGCTGGCGATGACGTGTACCAGCTTGCGCTGGCCACAGATGAAATGCTGGTCAAATTGTCGGCGTTGTTGTCGCCGCTGCAGGAGTAAAAACAAAGGAATGAAAAATAGAATGGCAAGTATGGGCAGGATGATGCGAAAAGCCTGTGACGATTCACTGCCGAGCACTAACCACATTATGCCGAACATGAGTAGTGTTAGGGGTATCACGATCATGCCGGCACGGAGCATTAACCGGTTCTGTTCACTGAAAGCCGCTTCCAGCGCACTGATGTCGGGCTCGATACGTGTTGCGCGGTGTGCTGCCCGGCCTGCTGTCTGCCCTGCTGCGATAGTTGATGAAGTGGCGATATGCCGTTCAGTGACGATCGGTGCGGAAGACGTATTCACTGCTTTATCGCGATCAATTCGCCGTTGCAGAAGTATGCCGCCGCCAAAGGCCGGGAGCATGAATGCAATCATTAGCAGCGGAATATAGTCCTGCTCTTTGCGCGCATTGGCCATGAGCTCGCGTTGCTCGCTGAACTCTTTTTGCAGTTGCGGGTCATTGACCGGGCGAGCGTCACCTGTGGCAGGGTCCAGTGAAATCAGGCGCCAGTCTTGCAGGCCGGTAATGATCAGGCGTCGACCGTTGTCGATAATTGCGGAGGGATCTTCGATGTCGAGCGGCAGCTCGACAGTGGCGCCCTTGTGGTAATACCGCACAACGCCATTTTCCAGGGTAATGCCGGCCTCAATCACCCACCATTCATCGCCACGACGGACGAAGCGATAGGGCCGGCTGTCGGTGGCAAGTGCGATTTCACCTTCTGCCGCTGCATCGTCCGGTAGTTGCAGAATGCGGCGCCGATCCGTATTGGCCAGCAGTACGCCATTTTCTGTCGCGGCAATCTGGTTCGGGTAATGGCGGCGGAATTTCTTACCATCATCAAGAAGAAGGCCGTTGGCAGAAAGGCGAACCACGCGCTGGTTGTCGTTATCGGAGAGCAAGAGTTCGCCGCTGGCTGTCTCGGCTATTTGCACGTTGCGATCAAGCTGCAGCGTGGAGGGGCCGAAGGGCGCACAGGCCAAAGGCGTGGTGCGGCAACGAAACACTTGCCGCTTTTCGCTGTCGAAAATCCACAAGCCGCCATCACGGCTGACGGCAACCGAATTCAGCTCAGTGAGCCCGATAGTGGCGGCGGGTGTGCGCTGCTGCAATCTTTCGTCGGCATCCAGCAGGTAAAGCGTATCGCGGGTTGCCAGCCAGACATTGCCCTTGCTATCACTGGCCAGCGCCAGTGGTCCGTTGCCATCCAGCAGTGCCGACAGCGTGGTGGTGCGCTGCAGGCCGATGCCGATAACGGCCACAATCCACGCCAGCAACAGCAAGGAAAGAAAATGTTTTTTCATGCGGAATCCATTCGGCTGATGGCAGGAGAGATCAGGGAATGGCGAGGGTGCTGCCACCCGAGCTGTTCACGCCCTGCCAGTGTGTGGTGGCGGCGTCTATTGCAATCGACGCAACGCTAATCATCTGCCGGATTTCATCCGGCGTAATGACATAAGGCGGGATGAAGTACACCACATTGCCAATCGGGCGTAGCAGCACGCCATGCTTTAGCGCTTGCTCGAAAATGGCGAGTCCACGCCGCTCGCGCCAGTCGAAGGGGGCACGGGTCTTGCGGTCTTGCACGAGCTCAACGGCGGCAATCATGCCGGTCTGCCGAACTTCCAATACATTGGGGTGTGACGAGAGTGGCGCCAGCGCTGCCGCCATTGCGCTGGCCAGTTCGCGATTACGGACGAGCACGTTATCGCTGGCAAAAATGTCCAGCGAGGCAAGTGCGGCACGCGCGGCGAGCGCATTGCCGGTGTAGCTGTGCGAGTGCAGAAAACCGCGCAAGCTTTCGTAATTATCGTAGAAGGCGTCATAGACCGTGTCGGTGGTCATCACGACAGACATGGGCAGATAGCCAGCCGTCAGGCCTTTGGAGAGGCACAAAAAGTCAGGGGTGATGCCGGCCTGCTCGCAGGCGAACATTGTGCCGGTACGCCCGAAGCCCACCGCAATTTCATCGGCAATCAGGTGCACGCCGTAACGGTCGCAGGCTTCACGCAAGCGGGTCAGGTAAACCGGGTGATACATTTTCATGCCGGCGGCGCCTTGTACCAGCGGCTCCAGAATGACGGCACACACCTCGTGGTGATGCTGTTCCAGCAATCGCTCCATGTCGGCAAAGCGGCGTAGCGAATAGTCTTCTGGCGTTTCACCTTCTTCGCGGCGCGAGCAGTCCGGCGAGGGGGCACGCAAGTGCTCTTTCAGCAGAGGAGCGTAAGTGGCAGAAAAAAGCGGAATGTCGGTCACGCTCAAGCTGCCGAGTGTTTCGCCGTGATAGCCGTTTTCAAGGCAGATGAAGC
>JAUXNL010000077.1 GCA_030684415.1 Moraxellaceae bacterium
GTCTTGCCCATCAGCACGATCAGGTCACTGGCCAGCTTGCCGTGCAGCGTGGCGTTCCAGAGCTCCATCTTCGGCAGCTTGTTGATCTGTGCATCGAGCACATTCAGCGGCACCAGCCCGGTGGCCGAGCTGTGGCGGTTGATGTCGCTGCGCACTTCTTGGTCCAGCTTGGTGGCCAGCTGGTTGCCGAGCTCAGCCAGTTGCCCCTGCGCCTGCTGGCCTTTTGGATTGTTGAGGTTCTGGCCGGCTAGCTTGGCCGCAAACTGCTCGTAGGCGGCTTCGAGATTGCCACTCTGCTGGGCGGCACTCAGTTCCTGTGGTGTCAGCGTGGGAGCGGAGGAGCAGCCAGCAAGACTGACGGCGATGGCAATCCCGGTAAGGGCAAGACGATTCATGCGGGTCCCCTGCATGTGAACAAAAACAACGAGTTCCGAGTCTATCCACCCAAGCCGCTGGCGGAAAGGCGCAAGTGGATCCGATTGCCGTGTCAGGCAGCCGGCAGTCGGCCCTGCCAGCGAGCGAAGTACACGGTGGCCAGAAACGTAGCCGCGACGAGTACGCTGCGCGCCACGGCCAGTTGGCCCTCCAGCCCCGGGGCGAGTGCACTGAGCACACTCCACACGAAGTACAGCATCAGCACAAAGGACAGCCACAGTGCTGGGCGCACCCGGCGTTGCCAGAGTGGCCACACAAACAGCAGCAAGGGCAGCACTTTCAGCGTCAGCACAAAAACACGGGCACCCACCGAGACCTCAGCCGGGGCCAGGAGCAGGGTTTCGACCGCCATCAGGGCCAGCAACAGCAGCAGCAGCGCCAAGGCGAGGGTTCGCGCACGCAGGGCAGCAGCGTCCGTCATGAGGCCTCCTGTGCCGTCAGGTGCCGGCGTGCATGGCGGGCGAGGCGCTGGCCCAGGGCCAGGCAGAGGTCACTTTCGTGGCTATCCAGCGCGCGCTGGCTGTCGGCACCGGCCAGATGGCTAGCGCCGTAGGGCGTGCCGCCACTCGTGGTTTTCAGCAGGCCGGCCTCCGAATAGGGCAGGCCCAGCACGGCCATGCCATGGTGCAGCAAGGGCAGCATCATGCTGATGAGCGTTGTTTCCTGACCGCCATGCAAAGAGCTGGTCGAGGTAAACACCACCGCCGGTTTGTCGATCAGGGCCCCGTTGAGCCAGGTGCCACTGCTGGAGTCGATAAAGTATTTGAGCGGGGCGGCCATGTTGCCAAAGCGGGTCGGGCTGCCAAGGGCGAGGCCTGCGCACGCCGCGAGTTCTTCCTGCGTGCAGTACAGATCGCCCTCGTCCGGCACGTCGGGCGCCGTGGCTTCGCAGACGGCTGAAATGGCGGGCACCGTGCGCAGGCGCGCCTCCAGACCTTCGGTTTCAATGCCGCGGGCAATCAGGCGCGCCATCTGCCGGGTGGCACCATGGCGGCTGTAGTACAGCACCAGCACATAGGGAGGGGTAGGCGAGGTCATTTCAGCAGCTCCAGCACGCGCTCAGGGGGACGGCCGATCACCGCGCGGCGGCCACTGACCACAATCGGCCGCTCGATCAGGCGCGGGTGCGCCACCATCGCGGCGATCAGCGCGGCTTCATCAAGATGGCTGTCGTCCAGGCCCAGTTCGGCATATTCCGCCTCTTTGCTACGCAGCAGCGCGCGGGCCTCCAGGCCCAGCGCGGTCAGCAGCTTTTTCAGTGTGGCGGCATCCGGCGGGGCTTTCAGGTAGTCGATGATGACGGGGGCGTGGCCGTTGGCCTCGATCAGGGCAAGGGCTTCGCGCGATTTGGAGCAGCGCGGATTGTGGTAAATCGTGATCATGACGGGGCGCTCGTGAAAAGTGCCGCGATTGTAGCGGCCACAGCCGGAGCGGTCACACTCGACAGCGGCGGTGTCGGGCGGGAATACTTGGCCGGCCCTGCCAACAGGGGCGATTCAGGTCCATCGGGCCTCATCCACCAGCACAGGACGCGGCGCATGCGCGATACGCTGACCACCGACTACCGCCAGTTCCTCTCCTTCATGCGTTTTGTGGTGGGGCGCTTCCTGCACGACAACTGTCGCCAGAATGCCATGGTGCTCACCTACACCACGTTGTTTGCGGTGGTGCCGGTGATGACGGTGACGTTTGCCATTCTCTCTGCGATTCCCTCGTTGCAGCATGTCAGTGCCGATATCCAGAATTTCGTGTTCAGTCATTTCATTCCCAGCACCGGCATGGAGGTGCAGGCCAAGCTGCAGGAATTTTCACAGCAGGCGCGCGGCCTGACGGTGGTGGGTATCGGCATGCTGTTCGTGACTGCCCTCATGATGCTGGTCACCATCGAAAAGTCGTTCAACCAGATATGGCGGGTGCGCGAAGCGCGCAAAGGCGTGGTCAGTTTTTTGCGCTATTGGGCCGTGCTCAGTCTGGGCCCGCTGTTGCTCGGTGCCGGCTTTGCGATTTCTTCTTATCTGGCGTCGATGCGCTTGTTGAGCGACGCCGCCTCCGTGGTTGGTGGCGTTATTCCGGGCTTGCAGATATTGCCCTTCATCACCACCAGTCTGGCGTTTACCCTGCTGTATGTGACGGTGCCCAATTGCAAAGTGCCGCTGCGTGCCGGCATTGCCGGTGGGCTGATGGCCGCCGCCCTGTTCGAGCTGGCCAAAACCGGATTTGGTATTTTTGTCGGCCAGTTTTCTTCTTACACCCTGGTGTACGGCGCATTTGCCGCCTTCCCGGTGTTCCTGATCTGGATCTACCTGTCCTGGATGATCATTTTGTTCGGGGTTGAAGTGACGCGCGGTCTTGCGGTGTTCCGTCATACCAGCATGGTCAACCGGCATCCCGTCTTGGCGCTCATGGATGTGCTGCAACTGTTCTGGCGCAAGCAGCAGCATGGCGCCAGCGTCAGCGATGTCGAAGCCATGAGCATTCTCGGCAAGCAGGAAGTGGAAATCTGGTTCGACTTTGTCGACATCCTGCAGCGCGAGCGCATGATTCACCGCACCGATACCGGCAGCTATGTGCTCACGCGCAATCTGGAACACATCGATTTTGCCGATTTTTATCGCTCGCTGCCTTGGCCTCTGCCACGTCCGGCGGATCTTGATCGATTGCATGTGGATGATCATTGGGTAACCGTGTTGCGCCCCGCGCTGTTGCGTGTGCACGAAGCCATGGAACGAGAGCTTCATGTTTCGCTGGCCTCCATCGTGGCCGATGAAGTTGTGTCTGACGTGGTCCCTGAAGCTGTGTCTGAAGTTGTGCTTGAAGCTCCCTGTGCTGCCACGGATACCGCCTCTGCGGTGACGACTCTGTTGGCGGCCGATGACAAGAGGAAAAATGCCTGATGTCTGCCATTGAAAACCTGACCCTGCACCATGACGACCTGGTGTTCTCTGCCCGCGCCCTGGGTCAAGGCCCGCTGGTGTTGCTGCTGCACGGCTTCCCGGATGACTACCGCAGCTTCGATGCGCAAATGGAAGCGATTGCTGCGCAAGGTTATCGGGTGGTCGCGCCGATGATGCGTGGTTATGAGCCCTCGTCGCAGTCGCCGCGCGACCTGTATCACCTGATTCATCTGGCGGGCGATGTGCTGGCCTGGATGAAAGAGCTGAACGCGAAGCAGTGTCATCTGGTGGGCCATGACTGGGGGGCGCTCACCGCGTATGTGGCGGTGGCCTTGCAGCCGAAAAAATTCGCCTCGTTGACCACGTTGGCCATTCCGCATCTGCGCCGCGGGCTGGTCGGTTTGACGGAAGTGCCCACGCAATTGGTGAAGTCGTCTTACATCCTGCTCATGCAGTTCCAGAAGATTGCCGAATCGATTGTCGAGCGCGAAGACTTCGCCTTTATTGAAACGCTGTGGAAAAACTGGTCGCCAGACTGGCTGTATAGCCCGGCTGATATTGAGCAGGTGAAATCCACTTTTCGCCAGAGTGGCGTGACGCATGCCACTACACAATATTACCGCTGTCTGTTGCAGCCACTGTCGCTGTCCACGCAGCAGAGCTGGAGCCTGCTCACCAGTCGTGTGCAGGTGCCGACACTGGCGCTGACCGGCGAGAACGACGGCTGTATGGATTCGCGCCTGTACGACACGCTGATGCGTGAGCAGGATTTTGAAAAAGGCCTCGATGTGCGTCGTATTGCCGGTGCCGGACATTTCCTGCATCGCGAGGCGCCGCAGGAAGTGAATGCGCTGATCATCGAGTGGTTGCAGGCGCATCCATTGCTGGGGTGATGCAGGGCGGGGTGATACATGGACGGCTTGCCGATAGCGACGGTTGCGCCTGACGGGCGCTCTTTCACCAACGCGTAGGGCGTAATAGCGAAGCGTATTGCGCCGCCGTAGTGAGTAAAGACCAATAATTCCCGATAGCGTGAAACGGAAAGGATTCCCTCATGCCTAATTATCGACGCGCCGGGCAGCCGGGCGGTTTCTGGTTTTCACCGTCAACCTTCGCAGACGCTGTGGCAATGATTTGCTTGTGCGCGAAATCACTGCCTTGCGTGCCGCCGTCAGAAAGGTACGGACGGCCCATCCTTTTGTCATTCATGGCTGGCGGGTGTTGCCGGATCACCCGCACTGTGTGCTGGAGCTACCATCCGGCGACAGCGATTTTGCGCGGCGCTGGCGGCTGATCAAGCGTGAATTCTCAATCGCCTTGCCCGCCGAGCGGCCCGCACCGGGACGCTTGCGGCCGGGTGAGCGCGGGATATGGCAACGGCGTTACTGGGAGCACCTGATTCGTGACGAGGCGGACTATCGTGCGCATTTGGACTATGTGCATATCAATCCGGTGAAGCATGGGCTGGTGTCGCGGGTGGCAGATTGGCCGTATTCAACCTTTCATCGCTTGGCGGCGGCGGGTGTGTATGCCGTGGATTGGACGCGGGATCGTGAGCAAGCCGCGGAGAGGGTGGCGGAGTGATATGAGCTATCGGAGCTGGCGGCGGCGCAATACGCTGCGCTATTGCGCCCTACGGGCAGTGGACGCGTCAGCAAAACCTGATTCGCGAGCGCTGAGCGCGGCGCCGGAGAGCGCATGCCGCGGACTGACCGTACCCGGCGCTCTCCGGTATACTCCTGCCCCGTCCGCGGGCGGGCTCATCCAGCCCTCTTGCCGTTCCCGTCCAACCCAGCCGCGAACCTGCCCGGAGCTCCCATGACCGTCATCAAGCAGGACGACCTCATCCAGAGTGTCGCCGATGCCCTGCAGTACATTTCCTACTACCACCCGGTGGATTTCATCCAGGCCATCAACGCGGCCTACGAGCGCGAAGAGAATCAGGCCGCCAAGGATGCGATGGCACAAATCCTGATTAATTCGCGCATGTGCGCCGAGGGCCACCGGCCGATTTGCCAGGACACGGGCATCGTCACCGTGTTCGTGAAAGTGGGCATGGACGTGCGCTGGGACTTAGGGGGCATGAGCCTCGACGACGCCATCAACGAGGGCGTGCGCCGCGCGTATCTGCACCCGGACAACGTGTTGCGTGCATCCATCCTCCGTGATCCGGCCGGCAAGCGGCAGAACACCAAGGACAACACGCCGGCAGTGATTCACTACGCCATCGTGCCGGGGAATAAAGTCGACATCACCGTGGCTGCCAAGGGCGGCGGCTCTGAAAACAAATCGAAGATGGTCATGCTCAACCCGTCTGATTCGATTGTGGACTGGGTGTTGAAGACTGTACCGACCATGGGTGCTGGCTTGTCCCCGCCGCACATGCTTGGCATCGGCATCGGCGGCACCGCCGAGAAGGCCGCGCTGCTGGCAAAAGAGTCGCTGATGGACCCGGTTGACATGCACGAGCTGCTGGCGCGTGGCCCTTCGAGCCGCATCGAAGAGTTGCGGCTCGAACTGTATGAAAAGGTGAATGCACTCGGCATCGGCGCGCAAGGCTTGGGCGGATTGACCACAGTGGTCGACATCAAGATCCGCGATTACCCGACGCATGCGGCATCGCTGCCGGTAGCGATGATTCCCAACTGTGCCGCCACCCGCCATGTGCATTTCGAACTCGACGGCTCCGGTCCTGCCGAGCTTGAAGTGCCGAAACTGGAAGACTGGCCGAAGATCACATTCGATGCGTCAAAGTCGCGCCGCGTTAACCTCGACACCATTACCCAGGCCGACATCGAAAGCTGGCAGCCCGGCGAGACGTTGCTGCTCTCCGGCACCATCTACACGGGCCGCGATGCCGCGCACAAGCGCATGACCGAAATGTTTGCGCGGGGTGAATCGCTGCCGGTCGATCTGAAAGGCAAGTTCATTTACTACGTCGGCCCGGTCGATCCGGTGCGTGATGAAGTCGTTGGCCCCGCCGGCCCGACCACGGCCACGCGCATGGACAAGTTCACCGACACCGTGCTCGAGAAGACAGGCCTCATGGGCATGATCGGCAAGTCCGAGCGAGGCCCGGTCGCGATTGAAGCTATCAAGAAGCACAAAGCCGTGTACCTGATGGCGGTGGGTGGAGCGGCGTATCTCGTGTCCAAGGCGATCCGCAAGTCGCGTGTGGTGGCTTTCGAAGACCTCTGCATGGAAGCGATTTACGAATTTGTCGTCGAAGACATGCCGGTATCGGTGGCGGTGGACGTGAAGGGTGAGTCGGTACACAACACGGCACCGAAAATCTGGCAGGCGAAGATCGGCAAGATTCCGGTGGGAGCGTAAGCCTCGCTGTCGGTGGCGACATCTGACGCCGCCGTGATACGGGTTTTGCGTTCTAGCCGCTGGCTGAAAAAGTCCAGGGTGGGCGTTTTTCAGCCAGCGGCTCGCGTTCTGGACGCTTTGAGTCCGATAACAATGTAGATGCGCAAAACCTGCGTGCTATGAGGCAGCCAAGCGTAAATGCACGTTTTGAATGGCTTGCCACCTGAAATGAAAAAGCCCGCGATGCGGGCTTTTTCATGCGTGCAATCGGCAAACAGGAAGTGTTCAGTTCACCGGCATGCCGCTGAGGCCTTTGGCGTTGATCTTGTCTTGCAGCTTGCTGCTCGCCTTGGCGGGCGCATTGTTCATGGCATCGGTCGCTGCCTTGGCCTTGGCGTCTGCGGCGGCTTTCGCATCGGCCGCCTGTTGCTGGGCCGCGTCGGCTTTGGCTTGTGCTTCAGCGGCCTCTGCTTCTGCCTTGCTCACGGCGGCGCTGGTGTTCTGGCCGGTGAGGGCGTCCACCGTGGCGGCGTGCTCCTTGCCGGCTGTCAGTGCCGAGTCGGTTTTGGCGTTGGCTTTTGCTTTGGCGGCGGCGGCTTTGTCGAGGCCAGCCTGGCCTTTGGCGCTGGCTTTGCCCGCGGCGTTTTCAAGGCCGGAGGTTTCGACCTTGACGGATTTCTCAACGGGAACGCCCAGCACGTTCACGCCGATGCCGGCTTCACCCGCAAATGCCGGAGCGGAAAGAAGAGTGCTGGCAATAGCCAGCGGGAGCAGTTTGCGCATCATTTTCTTGAATCTCCTGGTGTGGTGCGGCGGCATCGGTGTAAGGACATCATGAGTACAGGGACAGGCCGGTACCGCCGAAGGCGACTCTAGCCGTGATGCTGATTAAAGGCAGCAGCCAATCAGGTCGCTTCTGTTGTGTTTCATGCACGAAGTGAGCATGGGCTTGCGCGTTAGCCTCTCATTGAAAAATACCTCACTGCGCTCATGTATACCCTGCGACAGTGCTTTCCAAAGCTTGTCGAAGGGCTCAGGGTGAGCTGAGCAGTCAATAACTGCGTGCTAACGCACCCGTTCGTTTAAGCCCCGTCGAAGCAGGAGCGGATGCGTTGGCCGGCCTCCAGTGTCTGGCGCGTCAGTGCTTGCACCCACTGGGCGCCACCTGCGCTGTCAACGGAAACGAAGTTGGCGACATCAAGGATGCTGGATGACGTGTCGACTCTATTCAGGACGAGACAGCGGCCAATAAAAAGGCCCGCCGCTGCATGACAGGGGCGGGCCTTTGGGTTGGGTCTCAGATCTTAGCTGATGACCACATCGGCTGTGCCTGCGGTAACCGTTGCGGTAACGGTCGAGCGCACCAGTCGTGCGGCACTCGGCGCTGCCGTGCCCACGATCGGGTTCAGTTTCTTGAACTCGCAGGTGAGGGTGGCCGCCGTTGCGGTGACCACTGCATAGCCTTGGGCTTCTGTGTCGACATGCTTGAGCCACGGGTTGGCTTGCACAGACGTTGCCAGCGTCTGGGCCAGGCCAAGTGCCGAAGCGAAGCTAGGGCTGGCAGCAATATTGGCTTGGACGCCGGCAACTGCAGTATCCAGTGTGCCACCGGCCTCAGGGATGCCTGCCGCGGCCAGACGACGCTTGAGCTGGTCACTCAACTGACCGGCGAGCGAGTCAGCATTGGGTGGAGCAGACTTGCCCATGGTGTAGTCGAGCGTGTTCAGGTTCAGCGTGAAGTTCAGTGCAGGTGAGCCACCAAACAAGGCCCCTGCAGGCAGTGCCACCGGTACCGGCACATACACCAGTTTGCCGATCAGCGCGTTGGTGGGGTCGAGCCCATCTGCGGCTTCTTTCAGGTAGTTGAACCAGGACGTAGAGCTGACCCCGGCCGTGACCAGATCCACCATCACGGGTGTGCCCGCCGTGGCGTCCAGTGTTTCGTTGGTGTTACCTGGAATCAGCACTTCACCGGCAAAACGGTCATACACCTGACCGGCAAAGAAGGCATGAATGTCGCCGGTGACGGCGACCACATTCTGGATGCCGTTGCTGAGCAGATGGGTCATCAGGTCGGTACGTTCCTTGCGGTAACCATCCCACTGGTCGGCATTGATGATGAACTTCTGGAAGAAGCCTGCTACGGCGGCGGCAGACGCGCCGGTGGCTTTCAGGAAGAACGGCGAGGTGGCCTTGTTCGTCTTCATGTCAGGGCTGGCTTTCACGAAGGCGATCTGGTTGGCGGCCGCCTGTATCTGAGTGGCCGCACCGGCAGGCAGAGCAGCCTTGGCCGCCTCGTAGGCGGCCACAGCCGTTTCTGCCTGTATCGCGGTCAGACCAGCCGTTTGAGCAGCGGTAACACGAGCGGCGGTATTGGCAGCGGGGTTCGCATCAGTCGCTGTGATGGCCAGCGCGGCTTGGCCCGCCACCGCAGAATCGGCGTTTGCCGTACCGGCACCTGCCACGGCGGAGGCGATGGTGATGTTGCCTACTGCAATAGCGTTGAGGAAAGCGCCAGCGGCGGCTTGAGCCTGCGTGCCGTTAAGACCGGCCGCGGTACCGGCCGCTACCAGATCGGCGATGTCGGTGCTCGACGCCGAACGTGCAGTAATCGCATAGGCTGCTTGGCCGGCGACTGGAGTCGTTGCGCCCGTGCCAACAGCCCCCGTGACGGCAGCAGCAATCACCAGATTGCCGACAGCGAGCGCGCGATTGAAAACGGCAACGGCAGCGCCAGCCAGCCCCGTGGCCTGTGGATCGGGAATGCCGGCACCAAACAGGACGTTGTAGGCTTCGGTAGCCTTGGCCGTGTCGTCCCCACCCCCGGCCGCGCTAATTGCAACGGCGGTTGCAGTCGAAGTGGCCAGCGCTTGGGCGGTAGCAGCATCCAGGCCAGCGCCAACCAGTTGCGGCGTCAGAGCGACAACAATCGTCGTGGTGGCCGGTGTAGCCGGCGACGTGGCGAGCTGCGTTGCCAAGCCAGCGGAGAGCTGGCCGGGGATCTCGGAAATGCCAGAGCTACTGCTGCCGGTCAACGCACCGAAGATGCCAAGCGAAATCACGCCCGCCAGTGCATTGGTGCCGTGCAGGCCCATACGCATCAGCGAGACTTCATTACCCCAGACCTTCCAGGTGGAAGTGGAGTTGCTCATGGTGGACTTCCACCAGTCACGCTGGGTCTGTCCGAGCACACTGACCAATGCGAGCGCGTCGGTGCCAGCCGGTGCCGAGCTGGGCGACTTCAGGAATTCGACTTGCTTCAGTGAAGCTTCTGGCGCGAGGTAGCGGGAGTTGATGCGCCCCAACTGCGCACCATTGCGCAGTGTTGTTTCCGCAATCAGGTGGTCATTCTTGTACAGACGCTCATCGGTCATCACCAGATGCATGGTGGTGCCGAACTTCAGGTCACGGTAAATCTTGATGTTGTCGATGCTGGTTTCAGTTTCGCTATAGGTGATGTCGGCCGGCATGAATTCGAACCAGGCCTGGCTGGCATTACGGCGACGGGTCGGCTGCGAAAAATTGTCGTTGGTATACGTTTCCGAGGCTTTCCAGGCGTCGTCAGAGAATTCGTGATCGTCCCAGACCGCGATGATCGGGAAGCGCTCGTGAAAGGCCTGGATGCGCGCATCGCTGCGATACAGCTTGTAGAGGTAACGATAGTCTTTGGTGCTGGCCGCATATTTGCCGGTTGAAGGCGATGGAAGTGCGCTGCCATCGGGCAGAACAATGGCCGAGTGCAGGGCTTCATCGCCCGCCGCGCTGTCGGTTTCGTAGATGTAATCGCCGAGATGCACGACAAAGTCGAGGCTGGGGGTGGCGCCAACACCGTCATCAGTGACGATCTGGCTGAAAGCGCCCCAGTGGTTGGCGCTCCAGTCCTGGCAGCTCATGAACGCGAACTTCACGTTGTTGCTGTCGGCGGCGGCTTGAGCGGTCTTGAAACGACCGACCTTACTCAGCTTGGTGCCGGCCTTGAACTGGTAGAAATAAGTGGTGTTGGCGTTAAGGCCGGTCAGCTTGTGGCGAGCGGTACCGTCAAAGTCAGCGAAGGCCGGCACAGTGATGGCGCCCGCAGGAATGTTCGGGGTGATTTCGGAGGCATCGCTGCCCAGATTGGCCGACTGATCAGTTGTGGTCACCAGCAGTGTGATGGACACATTCGTGGTGGTGACGTCGGTAATGCCGAGGGTGGAAGGCACGACACGCGTCCAGAGAACGATGCTGCTTTCTTTCGGGTCACCCGAGGCGATACTTTGTGGAAATTGCCAGTTGCCTCCGGTGGCGGCAGCGGGGGCTGGGCGGTTGATGACGGAGCTTGCCGTTTCGTCATCAGAGAGTGAGCAGCCGGTAACGCCGAGCGTGGCGGCTGAAACCGTCATGAAGCTGCCCATCTTTATAAAGTCGCGCCTTTTCATGCTTTTTTATCCTCTGCCGAGAAGTTGTTGTGGTTCTTATATGAGGCGTTTTTGTGTTTGGCCCCGAGCCTGGCTTGTATAGCGTAGGCTGTATTTTGCGTTTTGCGTGAAAGTCCGTCCGGACAACATTACCTCGGCGGTCGCCGCAGCAATGTGACCGGTGATTTCTGTGAAAGAACCGGATAGTCCGAAAAAGCGTCTTTCTGGCCGCTCATCATGCCGCTGGAGTTATGGGTTGAACAACCCCTTTATGCCCGAAATCTCTGACGCATGCGTCACGCTCCGCCTGTTGTACGCGGAGGTTTGTTTGGATGACGCGGGAGGCGGACAGACGGAGCCTCCCGGCGTCGGACTGTCGTGCTCGTGGCGGTGAGCAGGCGGGCTTTGGGACAAGGCTCTTGGGCCGCACTTCAAGTGCCATGCCTCGGGTGCATGGCAGGTGCAGGGAGCCGCGTGATCGGGCAGATGCTCGTCGGGGCGCTATCAGCGCAAGGATGGGGGCTGGCCGTAGCTCAGCCGGCTTTCAATGATGATGTTCAACCCACGCATTAATGATGATGTCCCGCCGGCATCTCCTGCTTCGTGGCCGGCTTGTCATGCCCCGCGTGCGGGTCAGTGCCGGGCGCTGTCTCGCCGGCGGCCCCATTATGCGCATGATGACCGCCCCCCGGCAGTGCGGGCAGCGCGGTCCATATCCCGAAAGCGATGACCAGCAGGCCGGCGGCCTGGCGTACGGCGCGTTGTTGCAGCCATTGCCGCAGGCGCCCGGCGAGCGTGCCGGTGATGAGCAGGAACGGCAGGGTGCCAAGGCCGAAGGCCAGCATCACGGCGCCGGACATGACGCTGTCACTGCGCGCCAGCGCCAGGGCCAGCGCGCTATAGACCAGCCCGCAGGGCAGGAATCCCCAGGCCATGCCGGCAGCGACCGCCTTCAGTGGATGGTTCACCGGCAACAACCGGCGGCGCAGTGGATCAAGGTGCTGCCAGAGGCCGCTGCCCAGCCGCTCGAGCCGTTGCAGGCCCATCCACCAGCCCGCCAAATACAGGCCCATGGCCACCATCAGCAGGCCGGCCACCAGACGTAGCCACATCAGGCCGGCGACGGGCGCGATGATCGTCTGCCCGAGCGTGCCGACGATCACACCGAACAGCACATAGGTCAGCAGTCGCCCGATGTTGTAGGCCAGTTGGTAGCCCAGCAGAGTACGCCCTTGCCGTTGCTCCGCCGGCAAGGCGAAGGTCAGCGCTGCCGAAATGCCGCCGCACATGCCGATGCAATGCGTCCCGCCGAGCAGGCCGGTGAGCCAGGCGGTGAGCAGGAGTGAGCTGTCTACGGGGCCGATGACAGAGCTGATCACGGGCGGCGGCTCCTTTCGTCACGGTCGTCTTTGAGGATGCGGCGCGAAGGGCCGTCCATGTCGTCGAACTGGTTGTGTTTGACCGCCCAGAAAAATACCCAGACGGCGGCGGCCAGAAACAGCAGGCTGAGCGGTACCAGCAGATAAATCACTTCCATGGGCGGGTCTTCGGGTCAGGGGCCAAGTGCATGGGGCCGGGTGTCAGGTGCCGGGCAAGTATCAGGGCTGAGCGGGGGAGTCACCGTGCAGCGCAGGGCCCGCAAAACGAGTGGCAGTGGGGTTGGCCACCTTGGGCAGACGGCGCAGACGCAGCGCATTGCCGACCACGACCAGCGAGCTTAACGACATGCCGATGGCTGCCAGCCAGGGCGGTACAAAGCCGAGCGCGGCGGGCGGCAGCACGGCAAGATTGTACGCCAGCGCCCAGCCCAGGTTCTGGCGGATGATGCGGCGTGTTGCCGCAGCGGAATCGCGTGCCAGCGCTAGCGTGCGCAAATCATCGCGCAGCAGCAGGGCATCGGCCGTGGTCTGGGCGAGGTCCGTGCCCGAGGCCATGGCCACGGACAAATGTGCCTGGCCGAGCACGGGGGCGTCGTTCACCCCGTCGCCGACCATCACCACGATGGCGCCGCTCTGCTGCAACCGCTGCACGGCGTCGCGTTTGTCTTCTGGCGACAGGCCGCCGGCCACATGGTCCATCTGCAGCGCCGCGCCCATGCGTGCGGGCGCCTCGGACGGATCGCCCGAGAGCAACCAGGTTTGCAGCCCGCGAGCGCGCAAAGCCGCCACCGCCACCGCGGCCTCAGGACGCAACTCGTCACTGAGGCGGAACCACGCCAGAGCGCCATCGTCGTCACTGAGCCAGAGCCGGTCGCGGTCAGCTGCCGTGGCATCAGGCAGCGCAAAAGCGGCTTGGCCCAGACGGTAGCGCCGGCCATCAATCCAGCCTTCCACCCCCATGCCCGCCAGTTGCCGGCGTTCCTCCACCAGCGGCAGCACCGTGCCGGCTGGCAGGGCGAAGGCCTGTGCCACCGGGTGTTCGGACTGGGCCTCCAATGCCGCGGCGATACGGCGCAGCGTGTCGTCATCACCGCGCAAAATGGCGTGTGCGCTGATGACCAGACGGCCTTCCGTCAGCGTGCCGGTTTTGTCAAAAATCACATGCGTGGCTTGTGCAAATGTTTCCAGCACATGGCCGCGGGTGAGCAGAAAGCCTTCCCGAGCCAGTGCGTTGGTGGCAGAGGTCAGCGCCGCGGGAGTGGCCAGCGAGAGCGCGCAGGGGCAAGTGGCCACCAGCACGGCCAGCGTGGCCCAGAACGCGTGAGCGGGCTCGACAAAATACCAGCCGACATACACGAGTACGGCCAGCACGAGCACGCGCGCCACAAAAATGTGAGCGAGTTCGTCTGCCCGGCGTGCGATTTGCGGCTTTTCCGCGAGCGCGCGATTGAGCAAGCGGTTCAGCGTCGCCAGCGTGCTGTCGCCCCCCGCACGCGTGACCGTGATGCTGAGCGGACTCTCGGTATTGATGCTGCCGCCGGTGACGGTGTCTCCCACCTGTTTACACACTGGCAGTGGCTCGCCCGTGAGCAAGGCTTCAGTGACATCGCTACGGCCCGCACAGACCACGCCATCGGCGGGCAGTGTTTCACCGGGTTTGACGATGACGGTGTCGCCGGCCTGCAACGCACTTGCGGCGACGACTTCCGTGCTGCCATCGGTTAACTGCCGTGTGGCCAGACGCGGTGTCAGCGCCATCAGGCCGGCGGCGGTATCGCCGGCCCGCTGCCGTGCTTTCATTTCCAGAAAACGGCTCGAGAGCAGGAAAAAAATGAACATGCAGACCGAGTCGAAATAGGTTTCACCCGTGCCGGAAAAGCTGGCGTACACGGAAGCGAAATAAGCGCCGAACAAGGCGATGGTGACGGGCACGTCCATGGTCAGGCTGCGGCTGCGCAAGGCGCGAAAAGCGGCGAGGTAAAACGGCGAGCCGGCATAAAACAGCACGGGCGTGGCAATCAGGCCCATGGTGGCGCGCAAGTAGTCGCGGTATTCGGTTTCGATGCCACTGAACGCACCCAGATAGAGCGCCATCGCGTACATCATCACCTGCATCATGCCGAGGCCGGCGACGGCCAGGCGTTGCAGCAGCGCACGGCTTTCCGCGCGTAATTGCGCGGCATGTGAATCCGCACGGAAAGGCCGGGCGCGATAGCCGATAGCAGCGAGCCCGGCGAGCAGACGGCTCAGTGGCGCCTCGCGGTCGTCCCAGACCAGATGCAGCCGGTGTGTGCTCAGATTCACGCTCGCCTGTGCCACACCGGCTTCCTGTTGCAGGCGCTTTTCAATCAGCCAAGCACAGGCGGCGCAATTGAGCGCGTCGAGTGTCAGTTCGGTGCAGGCGAGTTCGCCTTCGCGGCCGACAAACTCTTTTTGTGTATCGGGGTGGTCATACGCTTCCAGTGCCAGTCCGGCAGGAAGTGCTGCGGGGCCGGCGGCCACCTCTTCGCGCTCGGCGTAATAACTTTCAAGGCCGCTGCTGACAATGGTGCCGGCGACGGCATCGCAGCCAGCACAGCAGAAGGCGCGCATGGCGCCCAGCACGGGGCGCTGCCACAACGAGCCGGCCGGCACGGGCAGGCCGCAGTGGTAGCAGGCCTCCGCCTCCGTGCTTATGGTCGGGGCCGGTGTGCGTTCTGGTGTGGGCTCAGGTGTGGGCTCAGGTGTGGGTTCGAGCGCTGGCATGAGTGCAGGTGTCGGCAGGTTCAAAGACGGAAGGATTCCTGCGGAAATTCATGCGTCCCGGTCAGACGCCACTCCGCGGTCCCCAGCTCGACATAAAAACGGCCGGTCAGCGGAGCCGAGAGATGGCCGCGCCAACTGCCGTCCGCTGCTGGCGTCAGCACAACGCTTTGATCGGACGTTGCTTGCGTCGGGTGCGAAAACACCAGTTGCACGCTGCCGGTGGCTAGCGGCTCGGTACTCGCCTGCTGCAAACGCAGCAATACCTCACCGGTGACGGCATCTACGCGCACATCCGCTTGCAGCTTCATCTGCGCGGCGCGGTCATCGCGCGCCATGCTCTGGTTGATGGACTTGCCATCCTTGTACCAGTCGTCGCGCACGACGCTGTCTTGATGCTTGATGGCAATCCACAACGTGGTCAGGCCAGCCACCACGGCCGAAGCGGGCAGGGCCATGATGAACCAGGGCCAGAACTGGCGATGCCAGGGAATGCTGTTGTCGCTCATGTCATCTCCGGTGCGCACATGCAAAACAGTTGCAAAGGGATGTCGCTGGCTTGATCGCTTGCCGGAAGAGTCCATTGTGGCCTCATTCCGGCGAGTGGTCAGTGCGGCGGCGGGGCGAGGAAACGGTTTTCAGTGGTTTTCTGCTGTGATGGCTCGGTGGTGCTGCGCACATGGAAGGCCACATCGTAACGGGTTTTGGTGAGCTCGCCCGGATCGGCCACCAGTGTCACCGGCAGCGAGTACATCTCGCCAGCCTCCAGTGTCAGCGTGTGTTCGCGGTTCATTTTTATCGCGGCCCCGTCTTCGCCTTCTTTCGCGTGATGGCCGCTGCCGGTATCGAGCGTGACGGTGTAGGTCTGCGCCTGTTGCGACTTGTTCATGATCTTGAGCATGTAGACATTCTCGATCATGCCTTCGCTGTTTTCGCGGTAGAGCTGGTTGCGGTCACGGATGGACTCCACTTCCAGTGGTACACGCAACGCCAGCCCGACCAGAAAGACGATGGCCATGATGGCGATGACGCTGGCGTAGCCAATCAGGCGCGAACGGAAAAAGCGGAATTTGCTGTCCGGATTTTCGAGCATGTGTTCGGTGGTGTAGCGCACCAGTCCACGCGCATAGCCCATCTGGTCCATCACCGAATCGCAGGCGTCGATACAGGCGGCACACTGGATGCACTCGAATTGCAGGCCGTCGCGGATATCGATGCCGGTGGGACAAACCTGCACGCAGACACTGCAGTCGACGCAGGTGCCGAGGCCTGCTGCGGCGTAGTCGGTTTTTTTGCTGCGCGAGCCGCGCGGCTCGCCGATGGACCTGTCGTAGGTCACGGTCAGCGTGTCGGAATCGAACATCACGCTC
>JAUXNL010000205.1 GCA_030684415.1 Moraxellaceae bacterium
AGCCCGCCCACACAGGAGTGGAGCCTGGCCATGCAGGACCTGCAGACCGCCCTGGGACAACTGCCCACCGAACATCGCGAGGCCCTGATCCTCGTGGGCGCGGCCGGCCTCAGCTATGAAGAGGCGGCCGAAATCTGCGGCTGCGCCGTCGGCACCATCAAGAGCCGGGTGAACCGAGCCAGGATCAAGTTGCAACGCCTGCTTGACTCCGAGACCTCTCCGTCCGCCGACACCCCGGGGGCGGCGTCGATCTAGCCTGCGCCACGCCCAGTGTCGGAACGACTTTCCGGCCCCACGGGTTGAAACGGTCCTGCCCACATCTGTGCCGGAGCTTTCATGACCGACCATCCCAAGCCGCCTGCCTCGTCCCGAGCCCGACTGGCGGACGAGCCCGGCAAGACCATACCCGGCGCCCAGGCCTATGGGCTGGGCGCGGAAGAAGCTCATCCTCAACCGAGCGCCCTGGTCACCGAGCACAAGGCCTATGTTGCGAAACTGGGCCATCCCACGGCGCCAGAGACCGATCTCGGCGAACCGGCCGAGCCGACCCCGGACCCCGTCGAGCGCCCCTAAGCGCGCCCCATCGGCGGGATCGTCGAGCCGGTCGCCGCCCTGCTACAGACCCATCCGGAGCAGGTCGGACTGGTGATCGGCCTGCTCGTGTTCGCTGAGAGTCTGACCGGGAGTGTCCGCCGGCCTGGCTGAACCTTTACTGATCGCCCTGGCTGTCACGGGCCTGGCCGTGCTGGTCTGGGGCCTCGGCCGCCGCCCCTGACGCGAAACGACGCGCTCAGTCCGCCTCGACTGGGTCCTCGGCCCGGCGGCGGCGGATCTCGCCAGAAATCTCCTCGTGCCGCAAACGACCAACGGCATAGGGGGCGAACAGCACCATGGCGATCAGGGCCACCAGCGCCGAGCCTGGCCCCCACGCGAGCAACAGGCGGGTGAGAACCTCAGTCGGCAGCTCGACGCCCACAGCGCGCCCCGCCTCCCGTGGAAACCGCATGGCGTCCAGGGCGAGCCCCGCCACCAGGACGCCCACGCCGGACGCGGCCTTGGCGGCGAAGCCAAGACCAGCAAAGTACAGTCCCTCTCGCCGACGTCGGAACAGGAACTCGTGCTCGTCGGCGGCGTCGGCCATCATGGAGGGATAGGCGATCATGGCGAACCCGACCCCGATGCCGGCCATAGCACTGTTGGCCGCCAGGGCGATGGTCGCC
>JAUXNL010000206.1 GCA_030684415.1 Moraxellaceae bacterium
CGGCAAGGCCATGGCGCCATCGTGAACATGGCGTCGGTTGCTGGGCTGGTGGGTTTTGCCGGGCTGCCGGCGTACTGCGCCTCCAAGGGAGGCGTCATCCAACTCAGCAAGGCGGCCGCGCTGGAATACGCCACGGCGGGCATCCGGGTGAATGTGGTCTGCCCGGGAGCAATCAAGACGGAAATGATTGACCGGATCACGCATGAAGACCCGGCGACAGAGGCTCAGTTTGCGGCCCTCCATCCCATGAACCGGATGGGCAGGTCGCTTGAAGTGGCCGATACCGTGGTGTGGCTGTGTTCACAACAGGCCGGCTTTGTAACGGGTCAGGCTCTGGCCGTAGATGGCGGTATGGTGGCGCGTTGAGCGCCTCTAACGACTAAATTCTGCTTGGCGAATACGGCCATAACACCATGTTTTAATTGAATTTTATTAGGATAAAGCAGGATCAGCCCTCCCCAAAAACATAGCAATCCATGGCCAGTACGCCATGCGAAAAGCTCGACACTGTCCGCCTGACCGCAGACGCAGGGCCAGCGGCGGCATAAGCCACCAGCAAGGGCAAAAAATGCTCCGGTGTGGGATGCGCACGGCGTGCGAAGGGCGCCTGCGTCTCCCATTCCTGCAGCGCAGTGTCGTTGTGCATTACCAACGCTTGATGCATCCACTCCTGAAAGTCACGCACATAGTCTTCTGACGCCGCCGTGCCCTGCTCTGCAAACATGACCTCATGAAGATTGTGCGTGAGGCTGCCGGAGGCAATGACCAACACATTCTCGGTGCGCAAGCACTGCAGTGCGCGGCCCAGCGCCAGATGCCAGGCCGCATCGCGCCCAGGTTGCACCGACAATTGCGTCACCGGAATATCGGCGTCGGGATACATCTGCCGCAGCGGCACCCAAGCGCCGTGATCCAGCCCTCGCGTGTCGGAAAGTGATGCCGCTATCCCCTCCTCCTCCTCCAGTAGCGCCCTCACCCGCTGCGCCAGTACCGGTGCTCCCGGTGC
>JAUXNL010000210.1 GCA_030684415.1 Moraxellaceae bacterium
GGCGCGGCGCTGCTCGGCATCGCAGCCTTGCTGGCGGTCATGGCGATCTTCGGCGGCTTCGCCACCGGTGGCTACACCGGCGACGGCCCGACCAACCAGGTCGCCGGCGTCGTGCACGGCCAGGAAGGTGTGCTCAACGCCCCGGCGATGCGCCGGCTCGGCCGTGGCTTCCTCGACGCGGCGAACGCCGGCGCGCCGGTCTCTTTGCCTGCTACCGCGGCGCCAGCGCTGTCGAGCAGCCTCGGTGGGAGCGCGGCCGGTGCGGGCCGCGAGACGACCCGGAACAACAACTTCTTCATCGACCGCGAGGTCTTTGCGGCCGCGATGGCGCAAGACATGCGCGCGATGGCCCACGAAGTCTATCTCTCGAACGTGAGGAAGGGAGTCTAGGCCATGATCGCCGCCGTCATCAACGGTCAGCCCGCGTGGCTGCTGCCCTACATGCCGAACAACGACTCGCCCGTCGCGTTGGCGGCGAAGGTGCCGACCGAGCTGCAGCGTTCGCTGAGCGGCGCGGGCTCGCGGCGGCCGCAGGGCGGGCAAATGCGCCATGCGCTCGAATGGTCCGCAGATCTGCGCGCCGCCGACTACGCCGCCCTGCGCAACGCCACGCAGGCGGCGCAGAACGAACCGGTGGCCGTGCCGGTGTGGCCCTTCGCGATCCGCGTCGCGCACGATGCCTCCGTGATCACCGCCGGCCTCACCGTGGCGTGGACGGAGGATTGGGCGACGTGGGAAATCAATCCGGCGAGCTTCGCCGGCTACGACTATGCGGCGCCGCTGCTCTATGGCTATCTGAGGCAATCGCCGCGCCTGGCGGCGCAGAACGACGACATGGTGACCGCGGACTTCGCCGTCGACGAGGATGCGCCAGCGGCGCTCGGCTTCGCGCCGGCGGGCGGCGTGCTCGCGGCCGACACGACTTTCCCCACCGCGCTGGGCTACGCCGCACCGGTGTTCCCATTCCAGCCGGATTGGAACAACCCGCCGACACCGGGGCTCGCACTCACCGCGGTCGACCGCGAAGAGGTTGGGCCGGGGCGGTTGAAGTCGACGACGTTCTACCCGCAGCTGCCCGAGCTGACACACGAGGCGACGTTCCGGTTCGCCGATGCCGCCTCGGCGGCCGGGCTGCTCGAGTGGTGGCGCCGCCGCGCAGGCATGGCGGGCGAGCACTGGATCGCCGGGTCGCAGGCGGTGGGGCGTTTGTCGACCGCCGCGGCCGCCGGCACTAATGTGCTCAACTTCCGCGCGCCGATCGCCCTCGGCGCAAATGTCTACATCGCGCTGTTCAGCCCGGACGAGACGCTCGAGCTTGGCCGCGTCGCGGCCTCGGCCAGCCAGCAGATCACGCTGGCCGCCAACCTCGCGCTCTCCTGGGGACCGTCGCTTACCAGTGTGACGCCGGCGATGCTGGCGCGGCACACGAATGACGAGCTGGTGATCGAGTTCGAGCGGGCGCGAGCCGGCTGGATCGGCTCGAGCACGCTGGCCTGGCGCGAGGTAGCGCCGGAGTATGCGCCGAACGAGATCGAGATCCGCGGCACCACACTCGGCCGGCTGACGGCCGCCGCGTGGTTCTTCCAGATCGATCTCGACTACAACGGGGCGCTGCAGACCTGGCATCTCACGAATTGGGAATCGGGCGCCACCGCCAACCTGATCGACTGGACCTACAACGCGTGCGACTTCGACAAGCTGTTTCAGTCCGTCGACCTCGAGGACGACTCGTGCATGGTGTCGTTCCGCTACTTCGCGGGCGGCCCGTGGGACAACTGGCTGCCCTCGCAGCTCTCGGCACGAGGCTTCATCACGATCTCTCGCGCGGACGTGAGCAGTGCGGGCGTGTTCTCGAATTTCCGCCAAGTGTGGAAGGGCGAACTGAAGACGCCCAAGATGGACGGCCCGAACGTGAGGCAAAAGGCGCTGGGCGCAAACGCTCTCTTTGCCCGCATGGGTCCGCGGCAGGTGATGAGCAAGACCTGCGGCACCATGCTGTTCAAACCTCGGTGCGGCCTGGCACTCGCCGACTGGACCTTCAACGCCGTGATCACGGCCGTCGCCGGCAACGTGGTGACGATCGGCACGATCACGCGCGCCATCGGCGGCGCGCTGCCGGCGGGCTTCGGCGCGGCGGACTGGTTCGCCCTCGACTGGATGGGTTGGGGGAGCGCTGGCTTGCCCTACCGCGACGGGGTGTTGAGCAGCACTGCGCTGGCATCCGGCGAGATCCAGCTGACGCTCGAGCGGGTGTGCCTGCTCGAGGTGGCGAGCACAGTGACGGTCGTGCCGGGTTGCGATCGGCAGGGCAGCACCTGCCGCGACAAATTCGGCAATGGCGCCAGATTCCGCGGGTTCGAGTTCATGCCCGCCGTCAGCCCCAGCCTCGTGATCGCGCAGCGCAACACCACCTCAGCCAAGAAATGATCAGCGCCGCACAACTGCTGATGATCGAGGAGGCCGCCGCCGCCGCGGAGGGCCGCCGAGAGATGCGCTGCCAACTCGCCATGGCCGACATCTACAAGGCCGCCGGCTTGCTGCCTCCGGGTCTCGAGATCCCGAACGGCGACCGCAATTGGGCGAAGTCGCAAGGCCGCAGCCTGATCAAGGATTGGCTCGAGCAGAGCCCGTTCTTCGTGTTGGTGCCGCCGCCAGCTCAGCCTGGTGACCTGCTTTGCTTCCGCCTCGGCCACACGCCGCACCACGTCGCCATCCAGCTGGCGGGCGGCCGCATGGTGCATGTCTTCTCCGAGCACGGGGTGCGCATCGCGCCTGCGATCCCGACGCCGTGGGCGAAGCGGATTGATTCAATCTGGAGGCTCGCATGAGCACCGCGACGACGCCGGTCAAACAGGAGGCGCTGCCGTTCCAGAAAGAAAATCTGGCGACGAACCAGCCTTCGGTGCCGTTGCCGTATCTCGCGGGCACGCGCCTCATCGCGGTGCGGTGGATCACCCCGGCTCTCGGACAAATCACTCAGCCGGTCAAGGGAGCCGGGAAAAAATCCTGACCATGTCCTCCGGCGGAAAAGGCGGCTCAGCCTCGCAGAGCAAAAATTACTACGGCACGCTTGCCGGCGCGATCTGCTGGGGTCCGCTCGATTGGATCAACGCAGTCATCCACAACGGCAACTACCTGTTTCATGGCGACCTCACCCTGGTCGACGACGTGACGGACCTCACCGGCTCACTGCTCGACCCGAAACTGATCGGTCCGGGCGGCTACCTGAAAATCTATCGCGGCACCGAGACGCAGCCCGCCGATCCGGCGCTTTGGGGTCATCCGCCTTATCCCGGCACCGCGATGGTCGTCGGCAAGCATCTTTTCTTCGGGCAGGACTCCGGCACCGCGCCGAACCTGCAGGTCATCGGCGGCCGCCTGCCACGCGTGCCCACCGCGATCGTCGCGGCGGTGGACAACATCGTCGACGACGGGCAGATCAATCCGATCGCGGCTTGGGCCGAGATCCTCTTGGACGAGCGCGGAGGTGCTTTCGACGTCGCTCAACTCGACGCGGCGAGCTGGAGCGCGGCCGCCCACTGGTGCGCGCAGGATCAGGAGCATCGCGACTTCACCTTCTGCTCTCCGCTGATCGCTGAGCAGAGCGCGCTGCGGGCCATCGCGCAGCAGCTGCTCGGGCCGTTCAACGGCTTCTGCCGCTGGACCAACGCGGGCAAGCTCGCGTGCAATGTCTACGAGTGGGGCGCCGATCCGGGCGGCCTGCAGGTCCTCGACTGGCGGCACTGGACGAAGCGCCCGACTTTCCCCCTGGGCGATTGGGACGAGGTCCCGACCGAGGTGATGGTGACCTTCACCAATCGCGACTACGAATTCCAGAACGACAGCCACATCGTGCCCAACGGCCGCGCCGCCCAGATCCGACAGGTGGACGACCAGGCCCGGCTCGACCGCAAGCACGTCACCCGCAAAGCGCAGATTCACCGCCACGGCGTGGAATACAACCGCCGGATCGGCACGGCGCCGTCCGAGCTGACCGTGCGCGTGCGCCAGCCCTTCGTCGACGGCCTGAGCGTGGGCGACAAGATCAAGATCGACACAGACCCGGAGCCAGGTGGCGCCGGTCTCGCGCAGCTCGTGCGCATCGAGGCGATCACGCAGGACCGCAGCGACGAGGCGACGCTCAAGGTGGTCACGGACAACCTCGTGCCCGCGACAGCCTACACGCCGACGTGGACACCTCCGGTCGTGATCGACGAGGAGTCGCCGCCGTTGGTCAACTTCATCGGCGTGCCGCTGCCACCGAACGCGTGGGGCTGGCCTCCCGCCGTCGGTTTGCTGGCCTCGCGGCCCGCCGCAAAGATCGCCGGCTTCGAGGCCTACTTCGGACCGACGAGCGAAGGCTCCTTTGCCGACCTCGGCCAGCAGCCTGGCTTCGCGGTGCGGGCGACACTGGCCGGCGACGCGGCGGACAGCGCCCTGGTCTTGGGTTTCACCGAGACCGACGGTCTCGATGCGCCTGACGCTGGTCTGGCTGCCGACACGCCGGGCGGCAATGCCACCGAGGCCGGCAACAACGTGCTGCTCGGCCTGCTGGCGACGCTCGACGGGAATGGTCGCATCGCCATCGGCGGCAATGGTGACCCGGTGATGGAATTCGTTTCCATCGTGGACCGGGCCGTCGTCGCGGGCGCGACCTTCAACTACACGGTCCTGCGCGGCCGCCTCGGCACCACGGCGAGAGCGTGGGCGGCAGCGACGACAGTGGTGTGGATCGCGCCGCGCGTGAATATCGTCCCGTGGCGGCATTCCTTGCTGAGCGCCATGCTCGGCGGCGTCGCCTATTTCCGCCTCGTCAGCTTCACCGCCCACGCCGTCGACGACACGCTGCCGGTTCCCGAGTTGTCCGTGAACATGCTCCCCGCCACGGCACCCATGTTCGGCGGCAACATCGACGGCGATGGCAGCCCTGACGACGGCCCGGCACCCAACCCGGTTAGCGGTGTGACGGTGACCGCCGGCCTCAGCATGTTGGTCCTCGAATGGTCCAATCCGACGAACATGCCGCTGAAGGCGATCTTCATCTACGAGAGCGTCGATGTCACGCCGCCGGCGTTGCCTCAGTTCGTGCTCGGGCCGGAAATGAAATTCTTCTTCCGGACCGGTCTGCCGTCATCGGCGCTGAAGTATTACTGGATCGAGGTCCAAGGGGTCAACGGCCGCCGCACTCGGGCTGGCCCATTCTCCAACACCACCCGCGCCGGCATCGATCTGGCCGACATCGTGGCTGGCATGACGATGGTTGAGATCGTCAACTCGCTGCCTGCGACTGGGAATTTCGATGGCCGCACAGTTTTTCTAACGACGACCAAAAAGCTCTACCGCTATGACGTGGGCGCCGGCTCGTTCATCGCTTCGGTGCCCACGGTTGATCTCACCGGCCAGATCACCCAGACGCAAATCACCGACAATTCGGTCAGCACCTCGAAGCTCGCGGCCCTGGCCATAACCGCCGAAAAGATCGCCACCAACGCCATCACCGCCGAGAAGCTCGCGGCCAACGCCGTGACCGCCGGCGTCATCAGCGCCGGTGCGATCACTGCTGCCGCCGTGGGGACGAATGAAATCATCGCGCACGCTGCCAACATTGCGGCCGCGGTGATTACTTCGGCGAAGATAGCCAGTCTGGCCGCGAACAAGATCGAGGCTGGCACCATCACCGCTGCCCTTGAAATCCTTTCGCCTTTGATCCGCAGCAGTGGAGCGACCGGCGTTATGACCGGGGCCGGCTTCTGGATGGGCATCGACGGGGGCGTCTACAAGTTCCGGGTGGGTGACCCGGCCGGGGCTCACATTCTCTGGGACGGTAGCACTTGGACGGCGGTCGGCTGGCCGGGCGGCGGCCCGCAGACCATCCCGCCTGTCATCGTGCAGGGCTCCAGCCCGGTCATTCAGGTCCAAGACCCCGGCGGCACGCCGGCTGGCTGGCAGGCTCAATTCACCGTCAACTATGGGGCGGTGAATTCCGTGCCGGCCTCTCAGCTCCCTTGGAATGTCAACATGGGCAGCGCGAGCAACCGCATGGTCATCTGGGGCCATGCCCCGGCCTACTCTGATTCTGGCATCACCGACACCAGCTGGACCGAACTGAGCTAGCCATGAAAGAACTGATCAGCATCAAGGCGAAGGACGTGACCAAGACGGAGGAGACAATCGTGCCCGGCGTGCTCGATGTCCGGCTCACCGGCACCACGCTGGAAAAGCTGATCACCGTTCGTCAGGTGGTCTGGACGCGCGACAGCAAGCTCACCACCCAGTTCACCGAATGGCGGCCGTTCGGGATCCTGCCCAAATAGAGACCGGTGTGCCTCCCAGATGAGGCAGGCGAGGAGGCCCTGCACAAGCCATGCAAGCCGCTTGCAGCGGCCCTGCCGGGCCCCTCCCGTGAGGCGTTCTTTCTCAAACCCACTGGAATTCTTCTCAAACCTCGCGGGAAAT
>JAUXNL010000213.1 GCA_030684415.1 Moraxellaceae bacterium
TGACGTCATCAGGACGTCCTTGCCGTTCACCGGATAGGTGTAGGGCTCGGTGATCGCAGGCTTTCCGGAGTCGGCCGACAGGCGGAAGAAGGGCTCGGTGAAGACCAGCTCATCGGCGGGCGGCTCCAGAATCAGCTGCCCGTCCACCCTGGCCCAATAGGGCTCTAGCCGGCCCTGTGCGTTGGAGCCCGTGTCGGTCATGCCGGCGAACTCGGCGTCCAGGCCGTCCCAGGCATCGGGCGCGGCGAAGAACCAGCTGCCCATCACCAGGGGCGAGGCCCCGGCGTTCTCCCGTGCGATCTGGGTGACCAGGGCGCGGTCGAGCATGCCGCGCTCATGCAGGGCGCCAATGGCCTTGGCCATGGCGGTGGCTGTCGACTGGATGGTGTCCAGGTCGGCGGCCACGCCTCCGACGGCTTCCTCGCCCACGGCGCGCGCATAGTCGGACGACAGACGAGATGTCGTCGCGTGCACCTGCTGCGAAAGCACCGCGGCGGCGACCAACAGCAACAGGCCGATGGTGACCCCGGCGGCGAGCATCAGCTTAGCGGTTATCGTTTTGAGCGTCATCGGTCGCACGCGAAATGTCCCTGTCACGAACCCAGCGTTGTGCATGCGGCGCTACGGTAAACAGCCGGTCAATGACCCTGAGACGGGGGCGTCATTCAGCCCGCAGCGCGGGACTTCAGCCCAATCATCACACTGAATAGTCTCGGGTCTCGACGTCGGCCGGCCGCTGGGCCCTGACGGCCTGCGGCGGAATGCCGCGCGCGAAGGCCGCGGCCGTGTTCGTTCCATCTAACGAGAGAATGCGAATTGCTTGCATAACGGCGCCTCAACCGCTAGGGCGAATGCGAAGCGTTCTTATTCGCCTTTGGGGGACCCATGCCTGCTCACCGTCTGACCGCCATGCTCTGCGGCGCCGCCGTCTCGGCTCTGACCACAGGCCCGGCCTGGGCGGAGACCCTGGATGATGCGGGCTCGCCGCTGCTGGACGCCGTCCTGGTGACCGGCTCGACCACCAATCCCCGGGAGCTGGGCGGGTCGGTGCAGGTGATCGACGCCGAGGCGCTTTCGACCTTCGCCTACA
>JAUXNL010000218.1 GCA_030684415.1 Moraxellaceae bacterium
AGTAGCTTTCCAGCGAGGTCGTCGATCCAGTAAGGGGCGCTCTCTGACTTACCATTCCGAGAGTTGTTCCCATGATGGAACTCTAGGTCGCTTACGGCGTCGACTGCATGGACCCACTCATGGACCAGCGTTCGCGCGATATCGATGGGGGTTCTGTCCAAGCGGCGAATATTCAAATAGACGACCGACGGGTCCGCTGCGTAGGTCCAGCCCAACACCTTTCGCCGAGCCTTCTGAAGCCTTACACGAACGACAATGCTTGCACCCCTTAGGGTTGCTGAGACTGCCTCCGGAGTGGCGTCCTCCGACGTGAAGCGTGGGTCGAAGGGCTCCATCTTTGAAGAAATTCGATGGTAGAACTCTGGCGAGTCAGTGACCTTTTGAGCAAGGATGATTCCTTCGACTACTCTATCAATGTGGCGCAGTGTGCTACCGCGATGGTCAAGAACGAACCGCATTGGCTAGGCCCTCCAGTTAGACAAAAGTTCCAACGGCTAATCGCGATATCAGCCTGATATCTGCGAAGATGTTCTTGGTTCTACGTTGGCCTGTAAAGTGAAGCAATCTCGTCACAAGGAACGTGACCATATCAAGGCTCGCCAGCTAATGAAAATCTCGCGAGCCCGCCGCGAGTCCCGCGAGCGCGTCGCTTACATCTTCGATCTGTCCTGCCAGTACATGCACCACGCCTTCCCGGTTTTCCACCGTCCCCTTGATGAGGGCGATGCGGCTTTGCAGCAGTGCCTTGCGGCAGCGGTCCTGCACATCGGTTTTGACCACCACATTCGTGTTGCCGGTTTCGTCTTCCAGCGTCAGGAAGATGATGCCTTGGGCGGTGCCGGGGCGTTGGCGTCCGGTGACCACGCCTGCCATGCGCACGAAGCGTCCATGGTTCAGATGCGGCAAGTCGATGGCGCGCAGGCAGCGACGAAAGCGTGGATCGGCGCGCAGCAGTTGCATGGGGTGGGCTTTCAGGGTGAGGCCGGTGGTGCCGTAGTCCTGGATCACCTCCATGACCACGGAAGGGGCCGGTCGGGTTACGCCGTCATGCAGGTTTGATTTCGTGTCGCGCTCCAGTGCGCCCAGCAGCGGTGCGGGTGGCGCGATGGCGGCGGCCTCCCACTGGGTTTGTGCCCGATGCCCGGCGAGATCGGCCAGGGCATCGGCCTGTACCAGGGCATCGAGTTCGCGTGCGCTGAGCACGGCACGTTCTTTCAGGTCCTGCAGATTCCGAAAGGGCGTGCTGTCGCGTGCGGTGGCGATGCGGGTTGCCGCGTCGGGATTGAAGCCGCTGACCAGCCGGAGCCCTAGCCGGATGGCCCACTGACCTTTGGCGCCGCGTTCCAGCCGATGGTCCCAGTGGCTGTGGGCAACACGGAGCGGGCGCACCTCGATGCCGTGGCGCTGGGCGTCCTGAATCAGTTGCGAGGGTGAGTAGAAGCCCATGGGCAGGCTGTTCATCAGGCCGCAGCAGAAGGCGGCCGGGTGGTGGCACTTGAGCCAGGCGGAGACGTAGACCAGCAGCGCAAAGCTCGCCGCATGCGATTCCGGAAAGCCGTATTCCCCGAACCCCTGTATCTGCGCCCAGAGCCGGTCGGCATAGGCCGGGTCATAGCCCCGGGCCGCCATGCCGGCTTTCAGCTTGTGCTCGAAGGGGGCGAGCTTGCCCTGCAGTTTCCAGCTGGCCATGGCGCGTCGCAGTTGGTCCGCTTCGCCGCCGGTAAAGCCCGCGGCCACCATCGCCATCTTGATCACCTGTTCCTGAAAAATGGGCACGCCGCAGGTGCGTTCCAGCACGGATCGCACGGCCTCGTTCGGGTACTCGATGGGCTCGCGCCCGGCGCGGCGAGCGAGGAAGGGATGCACCATGCCGCCTTGCACCGGTCCGGGACGCACGATGGCCACCTGTACCACGAGGTCATAGAACGTGCGGGGTTTGAGGCGGGGCAGCATGGCCATCTGGGCACGTGACTCCACCTGGAACACGCCCACTGAATCGGCCCGGCAGAGCATGTCATAGACGGCCGGGTCTTCCTGCGGGAGGCCTGCCATCGTGAGTTGCCGGCCTTCATGCCATTCCAGCAACGCGAAGGTCTTGCGAATGGCGGTCAGCATGCCAAGAGCCAGCACATCCACCTTGAGCAGCCCCAGCGATTCGAGATCGTCCTTGTCCCACTGGATGACGGAGCGATCCGCCATGCTCGCGTTCTCCACCGGCACGAGGTCCGACACGGCCCGCCTCGCAATCACGAACCCGCCCACATGCTGAGACAAGTGGCGCGGGAAGCGGCGGATCTCGGTCAGCAGCGTGATCAGGTGCTGGGCCGTGCGCGAGGCTTCGGTAATGCCGGCTTCGCGCAGCAGGGCGACCAGATCCTCGTGCTTGTCCCACCAGGCGAGGGATTTGGCGAGGTGATCAATCAGCGCCGCTTCAAACCCCAGTGCCTTGCCCACATCGCGCAGCGAGGAGCGGCCCCGGTAGGTGATGACCGTGGCGGCGAGGGCGGCCCGTTCCCGTCCGTACTTGCCGTAGAGGTACTGGATGACTTCTTCGCGGCGCTCATGCTCGAAGTCGACATCGATATCGGGTGGCTCGTTGCGCTCGCGCGACAGGAAACGCTCGAACAGTAGCTGGCTGCGGGCCGGGTCCACTTCGGTAATGCCAAGGCAGAAGCACACGGCCGAGTTGGCGGCCGAGCCACGCCCCTGACAGAGGATCTGACGCGCGCGGGCAAACACGACCACGTCGTGCACGGTCAAAAAGAAGTGCTCGTAGCGCAGCTCGGCCACCAGCGCGAGTTCGGCGCGAATCTGGTGAATGACCCGATCTTCTATGCCCTCCGGCCAACGCCGCCGTGCGCCGGCCCAGGTCAGCTCGGCCAGGTACTCGCTGGCAGTGCGGCCCTCGGGGACGATCTCGGCCGGGTACTCGTAGCGCAGCTCATCCAGTGAGAACTGGCAGCGGGCGGCAATCACCAATGTTTCTTCCAGGAGCTCCGGTGGATAGGTCTG
Source organism: Moraxellaceae bacterium (assembly GCA_030684415.1). Classification (GTDB taxonomy): domain Bacteria; phylum Pseudomonadota; class Gammaproteobacteria; order Pseudomonadales; family Moraxellaceae; genus UBA2031. The sequence continues at coordinate 3,013 of JAUXNL010000218.1, forward strand.
TGCCAATGTGCTGAGCGGGCGCAAGCAGCGCTCGGCATTTTTGGCGGCCCGTTGGCCCAACTCATACACCGTGGTGGTCAGCCGGATGGCGGTAACCACGTCCAGCAGTGGCTTGCGCTCGGGGCTGTGCATCAGCACGTCACCGTGCGCGGTCAGCCGCAGTTGCAGGCGCTCGGCCATGGCCCGGAATTGCAGGAAGCGGGCGTAGTCGTCGTCCTGCTGGGTCAGGCTTAGCCCCAGCCAGAGCCGGCCCGTGAAGGCCTCGGCCAATCGGGCCGCTGACGCCTCAAACTCCGGTGTCAGGGTGGCGGGAATCAGAATGCCAAGGCAGCGCGTGATGCCACTGATCACATCGTTCACGCTGAGGCGGTAGCTGCCTTTGGTGGCACGCATACGGCCCAGGGTGATGAGGCCGGAGAGTTCGGCATAGGCCTCGCGGTCGGGGGCGAGCAGCACCAATGCCAGCGGGTCGTTGTCGTCACCTTCTTCGCGCTGCAGCAGAAAGCGTGAGCCGATGATGAGCTTCATGCCGGCGGGATTGTCCTTGTGCTCGGCATGCGCCTTGACCACCCCGGCCAGCGAGCACTCGTCGGTGATGGCCAGTGCTGCATAGCCATGATCGCGCGCCTGCACGACCAGCTCCTCCGGATGCGAGGCCCCGGTCAGGAAAGTGAAGTTTGTGGTGCACACCAGTTCGGCGTAACCCGTCATCGTCTGCCCCTACCCGAAGAGTCCGTGACAGAACCAGCGGTGTTGCTCCCAGGAGAAGAACACCCAGTAGTGCGCACCGTTGTCATGACGCGCGAGGTAGTAGTCGCGCGTGTCGCTCGCCTCCCACCAGGGCAGGCTGATGCGCTCGGGGCGCGAGAGCAGCGTGAGGGCCCCTTGCCACCAGAGTTGGCCCTCCATGACGCGCACCGGCTTGGGTTCTGGCCAGAGCCAGAACGGGCGGGGCGTGCTGTCGGGTTGGGTGGGGGGCTGGGCCGTGGCAGCGGTGGTGGTCAGGTGTTGGGCGGCCTCCGGTCGGTGCGTGTCGACAACGTGCAGACACTGGCAGGCCTCGGCCCCCAGACGGGCGCGCAGACGGTCCAGCAGCTCCAGTGCTTTGGTGTCTTCTTGCCCCGGGTCGGGCAGCAGTGAGAGGCGGGTGTCGCTTTGAGGGTGGAACTCGGTGGCGATCAGCGTGATGGCCTCCACCGGGGCACTGATCCGCACATGCTCCAGCTTCAACTCGGTGAGCTGCATGAAGCGCGCGGCCTGAGGCTCCCCACGGCTACTGGCGATAATGAGGGACTGGCGGCTTTTGTCCTGATGCGCAAAGCGCCACTGGAAGCGCGCGCACGACCATTGCCGTTGCCGCAGGAACCGGCAGAAGTCCTCCAGCAGCCGCTTCATGGGAAAGCGCAGGCCATCCACCTGGCTGATGCCATCCAGAAAGAACAGGGTTTCCTGAAAATCCTCTGCCACGATGATCGGCGTCTGCGGGTCAGGCAGCTCGCCCAGCAGTTGCGCTAGATAGCGGGTGCAGTCGGTTCCCAGGCGTTTGCTCAGCGCCGCACGGGGCAGGGCCAGCAACTCCCCCAGTGATGCCAGGTGCAGGGCGGCCAGCTTGCGCTGGAGTGGCTCCGGCCAGGGCAGAACAGCAACCGGCACCGGGGCCAGCAGTTCGCGGCAGGTCTGGTGTGTTATCGGCAAGGGCAACGCCAGCGAGGCATCAGCCTGCGCTGACGGCACCAGCGCCAATGCCGCTTTGGGCGTCGGCGCCAGTGCGAGTGTGTAGGTCATTTCAATCTGGCGCAGCCCACGACGCAGTTGCCGCAGCACCCCAGCCAATCCCCGGAAGAGTTGCAGGCACCCTTCAATCTCCAGCAGCAGTGTGTGCGGAGGTGACAGCACGACGGTGGGAGTGACGGCAATACAGCTGTCCGCCAGGCGTTTGATCAGTCGGGCTTCCTCCTCCGGTAACTGTTCCAGAAAGCGCAGTACCGGGCAGAGAGCCATGGCGCCCGCCGTGCGTTGGCCCGGCTGTATCCCGGCGGCCATCGCCACGGCATTGCCGGCCAGCACTCGCCCGTCCCGGACCAGTGCCAGTGGGCGGGCATTGACCTCAGGCGGTTGCGCACGGGTGTGCACCGCGAGGCCCAGATCCGGAAAGGCCACGGCAAGCCAGAGCATGGTGACCTCAGCGAGCGGTGGCGAGTGACGACGGGCGCAGTGGGACCACGCCAGGCGCTGGTGCCACCGGCGCCCGATGGAACCAGTCAGCAGGGGGAGGCGGTGGGGTATCCGGGTAAGGCAGTGCCAACGTCAGGGACTGCCCTCCCCAGTGACCTCGCTGCTTGAGGATGTCGATCTGGAGGGCGTGATGCCCTCCGCCGAGGCGCAGCCGTAACGCCGCCGGTGAAGGCTCCTGTGCCCGGCTCGGTCGGCGCGACAGCACCAGCAGACCTCCGCCTTCCTCCGCGGCCAACTGCAAGCGCCGCAGGTTTTTGCTGTCCAGCCCGACACGCCCGGGCCAGGCCAGCACCACCGGCTGTCCGGCGCGGGCCGCTTGATCGACCGTCCAGAGCCAGTCACGCGGCGTGCCCGGACGTACGACCATGACCCGATCCAGCGCGAGCCCCGCCGCCCCCCAAGCGGGGGCGTGTGGAACCCCCGGCGGATCGACGAGAATCAGGAAGCCCGGGCGGGTGAGTGCGGCCCGCAAGGCTGGCGCTAGTAGGCGCAGCTCTGCCTGACCCGGTACCCGGGGCAGCAACTCCGTCAGCGCCCCGAGCGGCCAGCCGCCTTCGTGCAGGGCGGCATTCAGTCGGGGAAAGCCGGTCTGCAGCACACGGGGGCTGGCCTGTCGGCCCAACTGACGGAGCAGCGGGTGCAGGGAAACGGGGAGGGAGGTCATGGCGCCTATACTGTCTTTAAGGACAGTATTAGACTAGGCTCCTGAGTGCGGTTCTGGCAATCCTGTAAACGGGCCAGTCCGTCGGAAGTATGCAGTCGACGAGGTGTGAGATGGCGAAGGAAAGACGGCTAGTGGAGCCGGAGGCCAGCCCGATTGGCCGGACATTTGTGCTGGGGCTGCCGAATGCGCAGGGAGAGTTTGTGATGGTGCTGGGCGAGAGCCGTTGGCGGGTGGTTGCGACAGAAGGCATCGGCCCGGGAGAGCGCGTTGCCGTGGTGGCCTACGAGGGTGATTGGCTCAAGGTAGAAAGAGTAAAGACCGCAATTGCATCGTAAGCCGAGGCTCGCCAGAGTAGGAGCGCCCTGCGTCGAGGCTCCGGTCCCCTCCGATCCTTGGCGCGGGGTAAAAAGCCCGCCGCTCGGCGGGCTTTTTTGTCATTGCCGGACAGAAAAAAGAGGCGGTAAATGCTTTGGTATTTACCGGGCCCCATTTTGGGCCCACCAGTAATACGAGGCCATTTCCACGTCAGCAGGGGTCCACTTCTGATGAGACTCCAGTGATGCGCATCGATAGGTGTGGCCATATGCATTTAGGTGATCCGATATATTCTTGAGTAGCGGAATATATGCTTGAAAAAACTCCTTGGTGTTATAGGAGAGGCTTGGAGCGGTATACGTCGACAATCGAGTTGTTCCGCCCGGCTTTTTTGCCCATTGCCGTCGAAAATTCGTGGCGAATATTTTTTCCGAATGTGGCAATGAGTTGAAAAAATAGGATGCATGACGGTCCACCGCGGCTCCAACTATTGGGCAGCAGAATCGATAAATTTTTGATGAAATTACAAGGCTCAATCCGGGCAATCTAGATAGTGACTCTAGTCCATGAACTTCTGTTGCTGAATTCAGAAGATCATGAATAGCAGTTCGCATGGCAAGGGTTTCTGTTTGAGTCGCTGCTTCCAGTCTCCGATGCGATATCTTATTGTTTCCTGCCCATTTCGACACGTCGATAACTATTTGATGTGCGGATGCAGGAGTTAGGTCATTCAAACGTTCAGACACTGATGCCATAAGTGCAATAATTCTGGCCTGGCTTGCAGTTGATCCGGTATTTGCAGGCCAATCATAGTCCTCCCGTGAACGAACCAATAAATCAACTAAGTCAGGCGATGGGATGATGCCTGACGGCGTTCCCGAAACTGCAATGCCAGCATGGAAGCATTCCCTAGCATCATTGGGTTTTGGCATATAAAAAATTCTTGGTGGACTACTTCAAGAGGGGGGGGTAATAGTCAGTACAAAACCAAGCAGCACTAATGGAGTGCTAACTCGAGGGAATTGGTTCCTGTATTGGCTACATTAACCATGGCTGAAAAGTACATCAACCCTATCGCTCTGAACAGAATGACCTGCGGTGCATCCTGAGAGCATCCCTGCTTCAACCAATATGCGAGAATCCCCAGCGAATTCCCGCACTGTGCCTGCCATGCCCCCTGAACTGGCCCCTACCTACTACCTCGACAACTTCCGCACGGTATTGGCCAGTGTGTCGGCAGCCTATGCCGATCTGTTGAACGAAGAGGAGGCGGACTTCCTGCAGCGGTTCGCGGCGCTATCAACAGACGCGCAGGCACTGCTGGTTCGGCTGGTCATGCGCACGCGAGACGTCTATGTCGCCGGTGCTCTCGACTACCCGGAAATCGGCGGCGTGCCGGCGGCCCTGCAAGATCTGGCGGCGGCGGGGTGGGTGGATCCTGACGCGGCCTTGAGCCTGGATGAGTTGTTTGCCACAGCCACCAAACTCCAGATTGTGGCCGGGCTGGCGGATGAAGGTCTTCGTCGCTCCCAGAGCAAATCTGCACTCCGTGAGCACTTGGCTCACCGCGCTGCCGAGCGACTCTCGTTGGGGGCGTGGCTGGCGTCGTCTTCGCTATCCGCCGTGAGGCTGCTCGTGCGACCCCTGATGGATCGCTTCCGGCTGCTCTTCTTTGGCAACCTCTATCAGGACTGGTCGGAGTTCGTGATCACCGATCTTGGCCATCTGCGCTACGAGACCGTCTCGTTTGGCCGTGAGGCGCGTGGGTTTGCGAGCCGTCAGGATATAGACGCCTGTCTTCGGATCCATGTGCTGCGGGGGCAGTTGGAGGAGGAGGGCGATCCTGCCGCGCTGCAGGCCTGTCTCGACGATTGGCCTGACTCCCTCTCGCCGCATGTCCGCTCGCGTGTGCACAAGCTGCGCTTTCATGTAGGCAACGCGGCAGAGCGTGCGGGCCACTGGCCCTTGGCCGAGTCTCTTTACCTCACCTGTGAATACCGGGGCGCTCGGCATCGTTTGATGCGCGTGTATGAGCAGCAAGGGGCTTGGGATGCTGCTTTTGAAACGGCGCAGGCAATTCTTGCCCATCCGGCGAGCGAGGAAGAGGTGCAAGCGACACACCGGGCCCTGCCACGCCTTGCGCGCAAGTTGGGGAAGCCGGTGGTTAAAGCTAAACCGTTGATGAGCCCCGCAAGCGATGAATTGCAGTTGCCCGAGAGGCCGGCCGTCTCTGTCGAGCAGTCCGTGGCCGAGGCACTGGCCCATCCGCCGCGAGCGGTGCATTACGTCGAGAATGCCCTGTTCGGCAGTCTGTTCGGCCTGACGTTCTGGGAGGTGATGT
>JAUXNL010000222.1 GCA_030684415.1 Moraxellaceae bacterium
GGGCTTCGGGGATGATGGCTTTGCCATTTTCCTTTGCGGCCAGGGTCTGCACTTTCTCCAGAATCAGTGTGCGGCGCTCGGCAAAATCGGCCTGCACCCAGACGGCGCGAAGATCTTCGGCATAAGTGGCGGGAGCAGAAATGCGCACGGGTGCCGGCGAATGGAAGCGGTGCCCACGGGATTCGCGGCCGGCTTTTTGCGCCAGAATTTCACAGTCCACCACGTCATCGCCCAGCAGCATCACAAGCCACTGTGTCGGCCGCACAAACTCGACACGCGACGCACCCCAGCGCATGCGCTTCTCGATGGGCAGGTCGTTGAGTGACTGCGCCACAATGCCGGGCAGCAGCAGAACGGCGGATTCACCCTTCTGCTCTTTGACAAAGCGCAGCTTCTCGCCACTTTTGTCGAGCGCTGAAATATCCACGCCGTTCTTGCGCGCAAAACCGAGAGCGGCTTGCGTCGGCTTGCCCTCTGCATCGAAAGCCGCTTTCACGGGCGGGCCGTCCACGGCAATCGTGCGGTCCGGTTGCTGCGCGGCCAGCGCACTGACAAACACGGCAAGGCGGCGCGGCGCCGCAAACACCTTGACATCGCCATGTGGCAGGCCCGCCGCGGCGAGCCCTTTCACGATGCCGTCACGAAAGCTCATCGACAGCGTCTTCAGCGCCTTTGGTGGCAATTCTTCGGTGCCAAGCTCAACCAGAAAATCTTTGTTCATCGTTCTTGTTCCGCTTCTGCCCCCCTCTCCCTCCGGGAGAGGGCTGGGGTGAGGGCCGGTCTTTGAGTGGGCGGTGGTGAGGCTTACGGAAGCCCCTCACCCCAACCCTCTCCCGCGGGGGAGAGGGAGAAAAATTAGCTAGCGGCGTTTTCTGCCGTTTTTTCTTCCTGCGCGAGCTTGGCCAGCACTTCATCACGCAGCGCTGCCGGCGCCATCGGGAAGCCAAGGCGAGCGCGCGCCGCGAGATAGCTTTGTGCAATGTTCCGCGCCAGTGCGCGCACACGCAGGATGTAACGCTGGCGTTCGGTGACCGAAATCGCGCGGCGTGCATCCAGCAGGTTGAATGTGTGCGAGGCTTTCACCACCATTTCATACGCCGGCAGCGGTAACTGCTTTTGCATCAGCGAATTCGATTCGCTTTCGTAAAAATCGAACAGCTCGAACAGCTTGGGCACATTTGCGTGCTCGAAGTTGAACGTGGACTGTTCCACTTCGTTCTGGTGGAACACGTCGCCGTAAGTCACCGGGCGCTTGTTGCCATCGGCGTCGGGCACGCCTTCGGCCCAGATCAGGTCGTACACCGAATCGACGCCTTGCAGGTACATGCACAGGCGCTCAAGGCCGTAAGTGATTTCGCCGGTGACGGGATAGCACTCGATGCCGCCCACCTGCTGGAAAT
>JAUXNL010000225.1 GCA_030684415.1 Moraxellaceae bacterium
GGCGACAGCACAAACGGCAGGCTGTAAATCACTGAGCCCAATACAAGGCCGGTAAATGAAAAGGGCAAAGGCTGACCAAAAATTTGCGTCCAGCCATCACCAAGTGCGGTGCCGGGCGCCAGCAGGATGAGCAGATAAAAACCGAGTACGGTTGGCGGCAATACCAGCGGCAAACCGGATACCACTTCCAATGCCAGGCTCGAGCGGCTGCGGCTGGCACAGAGCCAGCCCGCGAATGGCACACCAATCACCAGCAATATCACGGAGGTGACCAGCGCCAGACGCAAGGTCAGCGCCAAGGCCTGCCACAGTTCGGGGTGTGTCAGCAGTTCGCTCATGGAAGGTCTGCCGGCAACACAAAACCGTAGCGCTCAAACACGGCACGCGCCTCGGTGGAGCGCAGAAAATCCCTATAGCGGGCGGCCCATGGATTTGCCGCGCCACGCCGCGTGATGACGGCCGCCTGCAACAAAGGCTTGTGCAGCTCTGCCGGAATCAACTGATAGTGGCCTTTGCTCTGCAGTTGCGGCGACAGCACCAGCGACAACGCCACAATGCCGACATCGGCATTGCCGGTCTGCGCAAACTGGAAGGTCTGGCTGATGTTTTCCCCCAGCACCAAGCGCGGCTGCACCGCCGGCCAGAGTCCACTCTGCTGGAGCGCCTCGCGGGCGGCGCGGCCATAAGGGGCATGCTCAGGATTCGCTATGGCGATCTTACGGATTCCTGGCGCGCGGAGCGCCGCCAGGCCTTGATGCAATGCAAGCCGTTCGTTCCGGCTCCAGAGCACGATGCGGCCCAAGGCATAGGGCGTCAGGGACTGTGCATCGGCAAGACCGGCAGCGACCAACGCGCGCGGGTAATCGACATCGGCCGACAGGAAAACATCAAAAGGGGCACCGGCTTTTATCTGGGCAAAGAAATTCCCGGAGGAGCCACTGCTGTGCTTGATTTCAAGCTCGGGGAATTTGCGGCGCAGCGCCTTGTGCAGTTCTTCCAGGCAGTAGGCGAGATCAGAGGCGGCCGCCACCCGGAGTTCGTCTGCCATGGCCGGTCGCCCTACCAGCAGGCACAAGAGAGCCAGCAGGCCCGCCACACACCGCTTCATTGCCCCACCCTCTGCTTGTACTTCGCAGGGCAATAGTGGCCACGCCAACGCTATATATCAACAGATACAACGCTAGCATGGCCCTGATGCATCAGGCTCGCGGCGCCTCGCCGCGACGGACGCGGAACCAGGCGGCGTACATGGCCGGCAGGCTGAGCAGTGTCAGTGCCGTGGCTACAATGAGTCCGCCCATGATGGCCACGGCCATCGGCCCCCAGAACGTGCTGCGCGCCAAGGGAATCATCGCCAGCACGGCCGCCGCTGCGGTGAGCATGATGGGGCGGCTGCGACGCACCGCCGCTTCGATGATCGCGGTCCAGCGATCGACGCCATCGGCAATGTCGCGCTCGATCTGGTCGATCAGGATCACCGAGTTGCGGATGATCATGCCATTCAGCGCGATGATGCCGAGTGTGGCCACAAAGCCCATCGGGAAGCCGAGCACCAGCATCATGAGCGCC
>JAUXNL010000236.1 GCA_030684415.1 Moraxellaceae bacterium
AATACCGCCACATGATCTTCCGGGAAAGCCTCTGCCAGCATCTTCTTGACCGTTTCGCCAACACGAGGCGTAAAACCGGACATCTTGATCATTACGCGATTACCGGCGGCAAGCGCGCACATCAATGGGCCTGTCGCCAGAAAAATCGGGTAGTTCCACGGCACGATCACGCCGACAACACCGAGCGGCTGAAAAAAGACTTTTGCAGTTGCCGGCAACTGCATGGCCCCCACATGACGCTTTTCCGGCCGCATCCATTTGCGCACATTTTTCTGGTAGTACTTCAGGCCTTCCAGCGTCGTCAGGATTTCGGCGAACTTGGTTTCATCGAGCGAGCGGTGACCGAAGTCATCAGAGGCTGCCTGCGCCAGATCATCGGTGTACTTGAGCAGCACACGCTTGAATTGCGCCAGATGAGCAATGCGCTCGTCGGCAGAGGGCATCGGCTTCTGCCGGTACGCCTGCTGCTGCAGCTTGAACACGCGGTGCAGCTCGGCAACCTGCGCATTCTCGGCCTGTATCTCGACGACGTTGGCAACCATGGTGAACTCCTCGAAGTGATGACCGGCACGGGCTGCCGGCGAACAGGGCTTCACTTTTAGAGTATTTGCTCTAGACTGTCAATTCGGCCCAGCCACCATCCATCCGCAAGGACTCTGCCCGAGTGAAGACCCGCGACAAGATCCTCAAAAAGAGCCAGGACCTGTTCAACGAGCGCGGCGAGCGAAACGTCACCACCAACCACATCGCAGCCGAGATGGGCATCAGCCCTGGCAATCTTTATTACCACTTCCGGAACAAGGACGAGATCATTTACGAACTCTTCCTCCAGTACCAGAAGCGTACCGCCAGCTTGCTTATGGCGCCTGATGAGCGCCTGCTGACCTACAGCGACAAAATGGGCTACTTCGAAGGCATTCTGGACAACATGTGGGACTACCGCTTCCTGCATCGCGACCTTGAGCAGATGATGGATGGCAATCCCCTCCTGCGGGAGAGCTATGGTGAGTTTGCGCGGCTTGTCCTGCGCCAAGGGCGACGCATCTATGAGCGCCTCGCCGAGTCCGGCTTGGTGGAGGCCGACGAAGATGCCATTGAAGCGCTTATCATCAATATATGGGTGATCGTGTCGAGCTGGGTGTCTTTCCTGCACACATCAGGAGTATTCAATGAAAATGGCGCCATTACGCGCGACCTTCTGCGAAAAGGCATTTATCAGATCATCCAGCTTGAGGCGCCCTATCTGCGTGGCGAGGCGCGGGACCGACTGCCTCAAATGAAGGCCTATTATGGAAGCCCGGACACTTCTTCCTGAAGCAATCACGTCGTAAAAAAGCGAGCCCAATCCCCCAAAACTTTACCCAGGCCAACTGCGGCCGACTGACGCAGCCCCGCAAACCAATAACCGCGCTAATCCCACAAATGAAAAAGGCCGCCATGGTTACCCATGGCGGCCTCTGCCAAAGCACGTAGAGCTCAAATCAGGGCGAAGTATCGAGTAATATCGACCTACCAACAGAAATAGAGCCACTCGTGATCGTAATGGCGATGGGCGGGAATGCTGTAGCCGGGCTATCAGGTGTAGTGACCGCAAATGAACACGGGACAGGTTCAGTTGCGCTAGCGACAGTGCAGGAAGCACGACCAACCATCTTCGTCGCACTACCAGGATCAACCGTGACCGTCGTTCCCGTTTGTGGCGCATTACCATTCATGTCGGCCACAAGAACTGTAAAGCTGGCCACACCTAACTGATTGTATTTGATGGAAACAGCCTGACCAGTAGGGCTGATCTCTGCAAACGGGGCTGTCGGCTTCGTTGTATCAGGATTACCAGTATCCGGATCAACATACTCCGTGTTCTCGTACTTGCTACCTCTCAATACCGTATTTCCCCAGCGAGATGGCGCCAGCATTTCGGTGTCATCGCTGCTGTTATCTACCCAGGCCGCCCCATCGAGATTGACAAAGCGAGAGCCAGCAAACACATAGACCTGAACCGATTCAGTCGCTTGTATAATGAGGTTTGATCTGCGCACATTTGTTAGCGAACAGGCGGGCGCGGTTGAGCACAACGAGCCGTTATAGGAGCCGCTCTTTGGCGAATACGCTCCACTATTGTCAAAGTCAACAAAGCGCTCTGTCAGACGCGCATCAGGCGTCTCACGCAGACCCGTTTCATTGTTATCGAGAAACGCTTCCGGCATATCCACAAACCCCTCACCAGCATCATGGCGGTTGTTTGTATTGGCATCGCTAAAGCTTTCCTCACCGATGGCATACGCCAGAATCGTGCTGCGACCAAAGCGGTCATGAATGCCTTGCCGCAGGACAAGCAGACCATGAAGGTCGCGCTCAACCGGAGTCAACGGCGACACCAGACGGGTTATACGATCGGGATCATAACCAGCAGAACGAGCACCACCACTGACCCATTGCACGGAGCAGGCGCCATTCGTCGTCGTGCACTGTGGACCAATAGCGCCGGCCTCACTGATGAACTGGATGACCGTTCCATCCGGCACGGGATTGTTGAAGTGATCCGCCCCACGCCCCGTTACTGTCACCACAGTCCCATCATAAGAGCCCGCTGCAGGGGACGGGTTATGCACCGACACTGCAACCGAGAACGCATTCTGGGTTGGCAGGCCAGTACTTACAGACAATACATCCGACACTGCCTCAGGCTGCACCCCAGCACCCGTCAAGCGCGCCACAACACGCACGGGCGTCGGTACGGTGCCTGCGAGTACGGTTGCCTTCACCTTGCCAGCACCATCAGTAACCGCTGAGAAGTTTGGCGTGCCATTCGAGAATGAAAGACCGCCAATCTGGGTCGTCAAGCTAAAACTGACCGATACACCCGCCGAAACAGCCGAGCCCGTTTCATCGCGCACTTCAAACTCGACATCAGCGGATTCGGAGCGACCTGCACCACCCGTGCCCTTGATAGCAATCGTGCGCGGCGCCGCAGAAAGGAAGTTCACTGATGAAGGTGCCGCCTCAAGGATGGTCAACGACGCTTGCGCAGCTTTCGCGCTGTTATTCAGTGTGGCAGTCGCCGTAATCACATCATTTGTACATCCCGTTTGCGGGCGATACGTCGCAATGGCCACGCCCGACTGGGAAATAACCGTGGTGTCGATAACCGCTTTGGGTGGTGTAACCGCGGCACAATTGCTGGTGAATGTCACCGAGACCGGTGTATTGAACGCTGTATTGCCAGCCGTCTCATTAACAATGTTAGCCGTTACCGTTGCGGTTGATCCCGTCGGCAAGCTGTTCGTCGAGAGGAGGAGAGACCCTTTCACAAAGGCCCCACCAACACCGCGACCAATTTCGACCACATCCTGACGAGCCGTGAATACCTGGCTGGTGGAGAGTGTCGTAGCGCCAAGTGATGTTGTTGCTCTCAGCGTACCCGCCCCATCACTGTCACCCGCCTTTACGGTAATTTCAGCCACACCGGAAGCCGACGTTACCACCTTGCCATTCGAAGGAACGAGCACACCAATGTCTGTGGTAAAGCTGATGATCTGGTTGGGCACACCATTGCCATTCGCATCACGCACCTGAACACGGTAAAAACCGTCAACGGAGGAGGTGACGACTGTAATGGCCGAGCCGGCGCCCGACGCATTGAACAACCCCAATGACGTCAGTGTTCCTTGCACACTGTTGCCACCAGACCCATCCGTGACAAAACCCTTGGTTGCTTTTGCTGTGCCGAAAGTGACCGTGGCAATACCTGCACCGCCAATAGAGCCCGCCGTCAGATTGACCTTGGCGTAGCCCGCCGCGTCCGTCAGAGCAGTTCCTGATGTGGGGTTGATCGAACCCAAGGTGCTGGTGAAGG
>JAUXNL010000240.1 GCA_030684415.1 Moraxellaceae bacterium
TGCCTATACCCGCTACCGCACCGCCTACGACCTGAGCCGGCACTATCGCGACGAGATTGTGCCGCTACAAAAGCAAATCTCGGACGAAGTCCTGCTGCGCTACAACGGCATGCTGATCAGCACCTTTGAGCTGCTGGCCCAAGCTAGGGATCAGGTCGCCAGCACCGACGCCTATCTGGCGACGCTGGAAGATTTCTGGGTGGCCGAGGCCGATCTGACCAGCACCCTGCAGGGCGCCGGGGGCGGCATGAGCCCGCCTGCCCGTGCGGCCACGATGACCACTGATGCCGCCGCGGCCGGCCATTGAACGAGAGTTTTTCCATGACCAATCGACGTGATTTTCTTCTCGGGGCCGGCGCCGCCGTGCTGAGCGCAGGCCTGGTGTCCCGGGTTCAAGCGGCCGGCATTCCGGAGGCCAAAATCCAGGACAAACCGGGAACCGAAGGGCCGCTTGCCCCGCAGGACGGTCGGCCCTACCAGCCGGTGGTGACCTTGAATGGCTGGACGCTGCCCTATCGCATGAAAAACGGCGTGAAGGAATTTCATCTCGTGGCCGAGCCCGTGGTCCGCGAGTTTGCCCCCGGCATGACGGCGCACCTCTGGGGCTACAACGGCCAAAGCCCTGGCCCTACCATCGAGTGCGTGGAGGGCGACCGGATCCGCATCTTTGTCACCAATAAATTGCCCGAACACACCACGATTCACTGGCATGGCGTCTTGCTGCCTTCCGGGATGGACGGCGTTGGCGGTGTGAGTCAGCCGCAGATCAAGCCGGGCCAGACCTTCGTCTATGAGTTCACCATGAAGAAATCCGGCACCTTCATGTACCACCCGCATGCCGATGAAATGGTGCAGATGGCCATGGGCATGATGGGCTTTATCGTGGTGCATCCGAAGAACCCGGACTTCATGCGCGTGGATCGCGACTTCGTGTTCCTGCTCAGTGCCTATGACATTGATCCCGGCAGTTACACGCCGAGGGTCTCTGAGATGACGGACTTCAATCTCTGGACCTTCAATTCCCGTGTATTTCCGGGCATCGACCCCATGGTGGCGAGAACCGGCGACAAGGTACGAGTGCGCGTCGGCAACCTGACCATGACCAACCACCCCATCCATTTGCATGGCCATGATTTCGAGGTGACCTGCACCGATGGTGGCTGGGTGCCGAAATCCGCGCGCTGGCCCGAGGTCACCACCGACGTGGCTGTCGGCCAGATGCGCGCCTTCGAGTTCACGGCCGTGGCGGGAGACTGGGCCATTCATTGTCATAAATCGCACCACACCATGAACGCCATGGGCCATAACCTGCCGACCATGATTGGCGTGCCGCAGCAGGAACTGGCGAAAAAGATCCGCAAGCTGACGCCGGACTATATGGACATGGGCAGCAAGGGCATGGCCGATATGGGCGAAATGGAAATGCCCCTGCCGGACAACACCCTACCCATGATGACAGGTCAAGGCCCCTTCGGCCCCGTCGAAATGGGCGGCATGTTCACCCTGTTAAAGGTACGCGACAAACAAGCACGGGGCGATTACACGGATCCGGGCTGGTATGAGCATCCCCCGCGCACCGTCGCCTGGCTTTATGAGGGCGAAGAACCCGAGGCGATCAAGGCCGCGCCGGCGCCTACCAGTGGCCACGACCTCAAGGTTCGAAAGCCCACCGGCCATGAGGGGCATTGATGATCATGGCGATTTCCCGCGAACCAAAAATGCAAACACAGAGTCGAACCACGGCCTTGTTGCTGGCCACGACGTTCAGTGTGGTCCCTATGAGTCCCACGCTCGCGCACAAGGTCGAAGTGCCGCGCAAAGTCCTGCTGGCGATAGAGACCGATGAGCTGGACTGTGGCCGCAAGGGCTCGATTCGGAATCTGACGGACAGCGCAGAGCTGGTCTTTGACGGGCAGTCACCGCCGTTGGCGGCAACCCTGCATATAGCCGCTGGTAAAACCCTGCGCCTGGCCCTGAAGAATCTTCAACGCACTGACATCGTGGTCGCTCTGGGCAGTGCCTCGGAACTGGCGCATTACGGCCAGCTCCTGAAGCAACAGCACGACGACCAGCTGATTTCTCCCAACATCGTGACCCTCGCCGCCCAAGATCACGCCCAATTGATCTGGCAGTTCACTCGCGCAGGTGAATTTGACGTCATCGCCTTCCAACGCGACCGCTACGGTCGATGGCAGCCCGGCCCTGCGGGAAAAATCATCGTGCGGCCGGCGGAATCGTTGGGCGCGGTCCTCTCACAGCAACGCGAGCTCTAACCCTCTCATCAACGCTCAGGAGCAATACCATGAAAACCTTACGCATGCGTCACACCACTCTGGCTCTGTTGATGACCGCCGGACTGGCCGGTACGCCGGCTTGGGCCGGTGGCAATCATGCCCACAGCCACGGGCCGATGGATGCCGACATGAAGGTGGCCAACCCCATTGAGGCCGAGGAAACCGGCTTTGGTCGTCAAGGCATGTCACGTGCCGTCAGCCGCACCATCGACATTAGCATGAGCGATGCCATGCGCTTTTCCCCGAGTTCGCTGGCCATCAAGCAAGGCGAAACCATCCGCTTCCGGATCCGTAATGACGGCAAGATTCCCCATGAGTTTGTGCTCGGCCCTCGCGATGAAATTGCCGAGCATGCCGAGATGATGAAAAAGAATCCGGAGATGGAGCATGCCGATGCGCATTCCGCTCGGGTGGCGCCGGGGAAGACCGGTGAAATCATCTGGCAGTTCACCCAGCCCGGAAATTTCCTGTATGCCTGCTTGATTCCCGGCCATTGGGAAGCCGGCATGCAGGGGACGGTAACGGTTGCGGCCGGCAAGCTGGGCGCCGCCGGCATGCCCATGGATACCAAGATGGCCGGCATGAGCAAGGCGGACCATGCTGAGATGAAAGAAATGCCTGACACCACCATGAAGGTTATGCCGATTGATGACCGCTATACCCCGGGCGAGATTCGCAAGGTGGATATGAAGCAGGGCAAGCTCACCATCAAGCATGGCGAGATCAAGAACCTGGGGATGCCGGGAATGACGATGGTGTTCCGGCTTAGAGATCCGGCCATGCTTACGGACCTCAAGGCAGGCGATGCCGTGCGGTTCATCGTCGTGAAAGAAGGTGGGGCAATGGTCATCACCGACATCAAAAAAGCCCCGTAAGGCCTGTGCGGTTACCTGTGTTTGGGGCGGGCATGACGCCCGCCCTTTTTTTAGAATGAAGGACGCGTTCACTGTTTCTAGGAGGATCCCATGGATCCCACTCATCATCATGTGCCCGAGGCCCCGGTGGATGAGCCGCTCCAAGACCCCGTGTGCGGTATGGCGGTCACGTCCTCCTCGCCCCATCACCATGCCTATCACGGCCGGCATTTTTATTTCTGCAATCCGAAATGCCTGGATAAATTCCGGGCCGATCCTGCACGCTACCTGAACCCCGCGCCGGCGCTAGCCGACACTCCGCAGCCGGCAGTCGAAGGTGCGGAATATACCTGTCCCATGCACCCGGAAATTCGCC
>JAUXNL010000252.1 GCA_030684415.1 Moraxellaceae bacterium
AACCCGCTTGGGCCATACCAGTGGTCATGCTGTTGCGAGCTGTTGAAAAGTCTGTCCCCCATGTGGGTGATGTAGCGAGCCGGTGGATACGGTGTAGAATCGGCCGCCCGGTCACCAGACCCGGATGGCGGGCATACGAGACGGGCGGATCTGGCAGTGATGGATGCGTGGCAGGACAGGCTGGGCGAGCGTTTGCAGGTGTGGCGGGAGCAGTGGGCGCTGGCGGATCGCATGCCCTTGCTGATGGGGGCGGTGCTGCTTTCGTTGCTGTTGCTGCCGGCGTTTGGCTGGTACTGGTCGCGCGAGCCGGCGATGCTGGAATTGCCGCCCGCTGCAGAGGCGGTGCCCGGACAAGTGTTGGCGGGTGCGCTGTCTGATCTTGTCGGGGCCCTGCATGACAAGCCTGGTGGTTACCTGCGTAATGACCTGCTGCCTCCGGGGCTGCTGCTCGACAATATTCCTTCTTGGGAGCTCGGGGTCTTGCGCCAGACGCGAGACATGACCCGCGCCCTGCATCGCGACATGGGACTCTCCCATGCGCGCTTCGTGCCTGATGATGATCTGGCGCTGGCCGAAACCGCCCTTAACGTTAATCCCGACAGTTGGATGTTCCCGCGCGCCGAAGCGGAGTTGCGCCAAGGCCAGATGGCCTTGCAGCGTTATCGGACTCGCCTGGGAGAGCGCAAAGCCACTTTCGAGGCGCGCCCAGCCTATCTTGCGCGCTGGCTTGGCGATGTGGATGCCACATTGGGGCAGCGAGCGACCTTGCTAAACGCGGCCTTGGCCAGTGCAGCAGTGCCGGTTCGCGGCACCGGTGTCGATGTGCTGCTCCCAGACGAGACGCCCTGGCGCCACATCGACAACGTTTTTTACGAGGCGCGCGGCGAAGCCTGGGCGCTGCTGTACTTGCTGAAGGCGGTGGAGATCGAGTTCGGGCCGGAGCTCGAGCGTCGTCAGGCGGCTCTGAGCTTGCGTGCCGCGATTCATGAACTGGAGGCCACCCAGCAGGCAGTGTGGAGTCCGGTGATACTGAACGGTAGCGGTTTTGGCTTGTTTGCCAATCATTCGCTGGTGCTGGCGAACTACCTTGGTCGTGCCCGTGCCGATCTTGCGGATGTAGCGGGTTTGTTGCGTGACCCGGGCTGAGCCTTCCTTATATATGTATATGGAAGCGGGATGCTGGCGGGCTTGTGCAGTATCGGCCGGAGGGGCAAAAAGTCCCCAAAAAGCCTTTAGACCGTATGGACATCATGGTGGTCTGCCAATACATTACGCAACCGAACAGTAATGGGCCTTTTGCTTACACAAAAGGCCGTCAGCCACCCGGATTTTCGGGCGGGCGCTCTGCTCTAAATCACATGGAAAAGGCGACGATGGACTGACTCCACGGGGGCGTGGACGGTTCTTGTCGCTTTTTCATGTCAGTGTCAGTGGATGTTCCGCGGTGCTCGTCATCCGATGCCCCGGCTCCAACAAGAAGCGGGCCCTGTCAACAAGGGCTCATCCTGCAAAACGGGAGTAGACGCATGCGGTCATCTCTAATCCTCCGTGCCGGAACGGCGCTGCTGGCAGTCATGCTGGCCTCGACGGCCATGGCCACCACCCAGTACGACCTGACGCCGGGTGTCACGGAGATCAGCAACGAGGTTTTCAAACTCCATCGCTTCATGCTGTACATCTGCATCGCGATTGGCGTGGGTGTGTTCGGGGTGATGTTTTACTCCATTTTCGCGCACCGCAAGTCCAAGGGCGTCAAGCCTGCCGACTTCCATGAAAGCACGCTGGTGGAAGTGATCTGGACAGTCATTCCTTTCGTGATCCTGATCATCATGGCAGTACCGGCAACCCGTGTACTCATCCAGATGAGCGATTCCGGCGATGCCGACCTCACCGTTCGGGTGACCGGCTCGCAATGGAAGTGGCATTACGAGTACCTGTCTTATGGCGAAGAAAAGGACGTTGGCCTGGGTTTCCTGTCCATCCTGTCCACGCCGCGTGAGCAGTACGAGTTGCAGGGCAAGGGTCTGCTGAACATGAGCAAGAACCTTCCTGATTTCGAGAAAAGCCCCCATTACCTCGTTGAAGT
>JAUXNL010000257.1 GCA_030684415.1 Moraxellaceae bacterium
TTGCTTTCTGCGGCACAGGCACCGCCCAGTGTGTCATGGCGCCCACAGGTGTCGGCGGTGATTTCTACCAGCACGTTGCCGCTGTCCGCCAGCAGTTTCGAGCCCACGGTGAGATACACATTTCCCTGCGCGCGAAGAGTATCAACGGCGCTATAGCGATCATGCGGATCGCTGGCGTCGAAAAAAAGTGTATCCACCGCCTGGTTGCCTTCGAGATCAACAATGCGCAGGACTTCATTTTTTTTGACTTCAAAAAGCCAATAGTCGCCGGCTTTCACAGTGGCACGATGTCTGGCATCGGCCGGGTCCAGCGTACTTTCCTGAATGCAAAAACCTTTCATTTCATTCTCCGCGATTCTGCAATAGTCGTTTTTCGCAGAATCCATTTTCACTATCGGCATGCGGGCACATGCGATCAGGCCTCAGTGCTGGCAAAAGCATCGCGCCGTATTCGCAAGGCCTCTCGCGTTTTCCGCACGCGAAAGTCGGCAAACATCCTCTTCCTTGGCAATGCCGCATTGCCATATTTCTGCCTTTACCGGCACGGGGGCATAGAGGGGAGACGGATCAAGCGGGTGCTGCACCACCGCCATCACCACCAACACATTCATGTCGGCGCGCAGGTCGACGCAGCTCCCTGCCTGGGCATGGCCCGGCTGAAACGCCAGATTGCCGTCGGCATCCGTACTGACTTTGCTGAACACGTTGAGGTTGGCCACCAGATCGCGCCGGTTCAGCCCATGTTTGCCCAGCTCCACCAGCAGCAGATCGCGGCCGCTGCGGACCCAGTCGTTACGCTGGGTCTGGTAATCGCTGGCGCCATATTTTTCGCTGACAAGGGCGCGGTTGCTGACACCACCAATCGTGTCAATCCAGCCCGTGCTGTCGCCAATCACGGACATCAGTGCATGACCCATGTCCGAGTAACAGACATGCCCTTGCGTGAGCATGAAGGTGTGCTGCGACTTCAGCGTGTCGGGCATGTTGTAGCGTTCGAGCAACTGGTCAGCGTTGAACATGAGCAGACTGACGTTGGCGCCAGCCGCATCCGCCGTCAGGCGCAGGGCATGGCCGCGCTTCACGACATAAGACCGACTCATGCCGCCGCGCAGCATTTCCTCCAGAACGACAAGGTCGGGGTTGTAGCGAAAGCTCATGGCAGGGTCTCCTCGGCGGCAGAAGTCAGAGGTGCTTTCGTCTGCACACTTTCCTGAAGTTCGGCAAAGTCCGCTCGGGTTTTGCTTTTCAGTGCAAGGTCGTAGGTGATCTGCGCGCCGTAGGCATCAGGGGCTTGCGGGTCGATGCGCACACGGTCGAACACCAGCATGCGCGTGCCGAGCAAAAAGCCTTCGCGAATGTCGTGCGTCACCATGAACACGGTAAAGCCGTGCTCCTGCCAGAGTGACTGCATGAGTTCGTGCATGTCGGCACGGATGCCGGGGTCGAGCGCGCCAAAGGGTTCGTCAAGCAGCAGAATGCCGGGGTGGCGCACCAGTGACTGCGCCAGTGCGAGGCGTTGCTGCATGCCACCCGAAAGTTCGTGTGGGAATTTGTCGCGAGCACCGGCGAGCCCGACGGCTTCCAGCATGGCCATGGCTTCGTCGTTGGCGGCTTTTTTGGCGCTGCCAAAAAGACGACCTGTCAGTGGCGCGCCGGCAAAATCGAGTGCCGCGCGCACATTGGCCAACGCTGTCATGTGCGGAAACACCGAATAGCGCTGAAACACCACGCCACGATCGGCGTCGGGCTCCTGCGGCCAAGGCTTTCCTTCCAGCAGCATGCGGCCACGCGTGGCCTGTTCTTCTCCGAGCAGCAGGCGGAAGAACGTGGTTTTGCCGCAGCCGGAGGCGCCGACAATGCTGACAAATTCGCCTTTGTTGATGCTGAGCGAAAGATTTTCCAGCACCGGCTTCTGCCCGTAGTGCTTCCAGAGATGAGAGATTTCAATCTGCTTCATGGTGTTCTCCTCAGGCGTGGCCGGGCTTGCGCCCTTGCAGCCAGGGGAAGCACTGGCGATTGAAGAGGTACAGCAGGCGGTCGGCGGTAAACGCGAGCAGCGTGATCCAGACGACATAGGGTAGGATGATGTCCATGGACATGTAGCGGCGGACCAGGAATATGCGGTAGCCCAAGCCTTGTTCGGCGGCGATGGCTTCGGCTGAAATCAGGAAAATCCAGGCGGCACCGAGTGAAAGCCGCACACTGTCGACCAGCCGTGGCAGCACTTGCGGTAGCACTACGCGCAGGGCGATTTGCCAGCTTGAGGCTCCCAGCGACTGCGCCTTGATGAGCATTTCAGCGGGAATTTCCATCACTCTTGCTTGCAGGTCGCGAATCAGGAAAGGCGCTACGCCGATCACGATCAGCAGGATTTTCGAGAACTCATCGAGCCCGAAGGCCACAAACAGGATGGGCAGAATCGCCATCGGCGGCACCAGCGATAAAGTGGTGACCGTGGGTGAATTGAGTGCGCGCAGATACGGCAGCATGCCAGCCATCATGCCGAACACCAGACCGACCAGAGCGCTGGCCGCAATCGCGATACCGATGCGTTGCAGGCTGGCGCGCGTGTCGGCCCAGAGCACGATCTGGCCGGTGCGGGGGTCTTCGTTCACGGCCACCATCTTCACGCCCTCCACCAATTGCGTGAAGGAAGGCAGCAGGCGGTCATCCGGATTTTCCTGCAAACGTTTGGCGGAGTTGACGCTGTAAAGCAGCGCCATCAGGAAAAACGGCAGTAGCCCGAGAAAAATGGCGGCGCCGATTGGCGGGCGAATATTGATGAGGCGTTTCATGTGCGTCTCCTCATGGCAACGCCAAGGAGGCGGGTTGCAAGAGGAGCGTTCAGGGCGGCAATACGGGGAATCATCATGATTCCTCCCAGTTCGGTGACGGACGGTTGCACGGAACACGCACGACAGGAGACCAACAGCGATCTCCCGGGCTTTTGTCCCTCCGTGTCACCTCAGCCTGTCGTGGTGGACGGGCGGGAGGCCGGCCGCTCTCGGACCAGACATGCGGCTTTTTGAAAAGCGGCACCGGAACCCTAGCGGCCTGTTTTACAGCAGCACAGCGGACTGCATCGCTTCAGTCACTGTCGTGCAAAAGAAAAGGCAGGATGCGTGCCAAGTGCCAAAGGCCTTGTAATGGCCGCTGTGATGCGGCATTGGCGGCACATTGTGTGCGCTCTGGCTGTGCATTCGGTCGTCGTGCTTCACCATGCTGGTGCGTGGTCGCCCTCAAAAAGCAACGGCGGTACATGGATGGCGTGCAGATGCCGCATAAACGGCAACTGGCATGTGATTTGCCCTTTCTTGTGCGCTGGCGACGGTAATGAGCTGCTGGCAGATTTCTCCCACTCCCTTTTCTTTCATTCCTTTCTTTCATCCCCTGGCAGGACGGCCTGCCAGGCGTGCAGCAGAGCGGGACGGCCCGTACGGATGTTGAAATGTGGCGATCTGGATGGCAGTTCAGGTATCGCGATGGTGTCTGGCCGAACACCCTCGCGCTGTCGTATGCCGTGGCGGGCTATGCCGCTGGCATGGCACTCATTACCCGTGATTCGGTGTGGCTGAATGCGGCGGGCAGCGTGTGGCTGGGCCATGCCATGGTGATAGCGGCGTATCTCATTCATGAGTGTGCGCACAACACTATTTTCTCCCGTAACGAAGACAACGCGCGACTGGGGCGTCTGCTGAACTGGCTGACCGGCGCCTGCTATGGGCGTTACGACGTGATCCGGCGCAAGCACTTCCGCCATCATGTCGACCGCGCCGATGTGGTGGCCTTCGATTTTCGTGAGCGCATCCGGCGCCACCCGCTCGCTGTGCGTCTGGTGCATGCACTGGAATGGCTGTATGTGCCGGCGCAAGACATTTACATGCACGCGCTGGTGCTGGTCGTGCCCTTTACGCTTCCCTCGCGCCGGCAAGACCGGGCGAGTGTGCTCGCCGTTCTGCTGGTACGAGGCACGGCGTTCGGGGTGCTGGCGTATCACTTTCCCAGAGTGCTGGTGTTTTATCCGCTGGCCTGGATGTTCATGGCGACCGTGCTGCGCTTCATGGATGCCTTCCAGCACACCTACGATCTGCTGCCCACGCTCGAGCAGCCGCGTGGCGACGAAGTGAAGCGTTACGATGCCGCGTTCGAGCACCGCAACACCTACTCGAATGTGCACTCGCTGCGGCACCCCTGGCTCAATCTGTTCACACTCAATTTTGGTTACCACAACGCGCATCATGAAAAGCCGGCCGCCGCCTGGCACCAGTTGCCCGCCCTGCATCGCGAGCTGTATGGCGACGATGAAACGCAGGTGTTGCCCTTCAGCAACCAGTTGCTCGCGTTTCACCGCTATCGCACCCAGCGGCTACTCAATACCGATGGCGGCGACACCGACATTCTTCACGACAAGGGGCGGAGTTTTGTCGGTGTGGATGGAGTCTCTTTTCTGACCGGGCATTGAGGTGCTGTCATGAATATCCGTTTCTATCGCACGTTCTGGGGCGCGCGTGGCGGCTATGCCGACTTTGCCGCTGAAGCCAAGGCCGACGGTTACGATGGTCTTGAAGTGCCGGTTCCTGCCGAACCGGACAAGCAGGCCGCCTTGCGTGCGGCACTGGACGAGCACGGCTTCGATCTGATTGCGGAAATCTGCACGGCCGGCAGTTATGTGCCCGACCGCCGCGCGAGCCCCGCACAGCATCTGGATGATTTTTCACGCAAGCTGGAACGCATCGAAGCCTTCGGCGCGCGACAGATCAATTGCATGGCCGGTTGTGATGCCTGGCCGCTGGCACAGTCAGTCGATTTCTTCGGCAAGGCGATAGCGTTGGCGCAAACGGCCGGCATTCCCATCAGCTTTGAAACCCACCGCTCGCGCACGCTGTTCAATCCCTGGGTCACCCGTGACATGGTGCTGGCGTTACCGGATTTGTACCTGACCTGTGATTTCAGCCACTGGTGCGTGGTTTGCGAACGCCTGATCGATACCGAGGCAGACGTGCTGGAGATTGTTGCGCCGCGGGCGCGGCACATTCATGGCCGTGTCGGTTACGACCAAGGGCCGCAGGTGCCGCATCCGGCGGCCCCTGAGCATGCCGCTGCACTGGCGGCGCACCAACGCTGGTGGGAGTTGTGTTGGGCAAGCATGCAGGCCGCAGGATTGACAGTGTGCACGCTGACGCCCGAGTTCGGCCCCGACGGCTACTTGCATGAGCAACCATTTACCGGCATGCCGGTTGCTGATCTGCGCCAGATCAATCGCTGGATGCTGCAAACCGAACGCGCGCATTTTTCGCGCTGGCAACAGGCCCATTGATCGATGTCAGTTCACATTCCTGTGCTGGTGTTGATGGCCTCTTCAATGCTGTGGGGCTTGGTCTGGTGGCCACTGAAGCAGCTTTCTGCGCAGGGCCTCACTGGCATCCCGCTGGTGTTTGTCGCCTATGGCAGTGTGGGCGTACTGCTGTTGCCGCTGCTGGCATGGCAGGCCAAGCATTGGTGGCCGTATAAAAATCGTTTGCTCTTGGTGTTGGTGTGCGGTGGCGTGGCCAATATCGCTTTTCCGGTCAGCATGATTTACGGCGATGTCATTCGCAGTATGGTGTTGTTTTATCTGCTACC
>JAUXNL010000278.1 GCA_030684415.1 Moraxellaceae bacterium
CGTAGAGATGTTCAAGGCCCCCATCAAGGTTTTGCACCCCTTGCTGACGGCCACACAAGAAGGCAATTACAACGGCACCGAAGCCATCGGCCCCATCCCGTTCGATGGTGTGGTGCTCGCGCACTCCAACGAAGCCGAATGGCAGACGTTCCGCAACAACAAGAACAATGAAGCCTTCATCGACCGTGTTTATATCGTGAAGGTGCCGTACTGCCTGCGTGTGACCGAAGAAATCGACATTTACCAGAAGTTGCTCGACAACTCCTCGCTACGCAACGAGCCCTGCGCTCCCGACACCTTGCGCATGCTGGCGCAGTTCACCGTGCTTTCTCGCCTGAAAGAGCCGGAGAACTCCAGCCTGTACTCCAAGATGCGCATCTACGACGGCGAAAATCTCAAAGACACCGACCCCAAAGCCAAGTCGTATCAGGAGTATCGTGATGGCGCAGGGGTCGATGAGGGCATGAACGGACTCTCCACCCGGTTTGCCTTCAAGATACTGTCCCGCGTTTTCAATTACGACCACTCTGAAGTCGCGGCCAATCCGGTTCATCTGCTGCATGTCCTGGAAACCCAGATCGAGCAGGAACAGTTCCCCAAGGAAATACAGGATAACTACCTGCGCTTCCTGAAAGAATTTCTTGCACCGCGTTATATCGAGTTTATCGGCAAAGAAATCCAGACCGCCTATCTGGAGTCTTACTCCGAATACGGGCAGAACATTTTCGACCGCTATGTGCAGTACGCCGACTTCTGGATACAAGATCAGGAGTTCCGCGACCCCGACACCGGCGAAATATTCAACCGTCAGGCTTTGAATGAAGAACTGGAGAAAATAGAGAAGCCCGCCGGCATTTCCAACCCTAAGGATTTCCGCAACGAAGTCGTCAACTTTGTCCTGCGCGCACGAGCCAACAACAACGGCGTCAATCCCAGCTGGCTATCGTATGAAAAGCTGCGCAGTGTCATCGAAAAGAAGATGTTCTCGAACACGGAAGACTTGTTGCCGGTCATCTCCTTCAACCCCAAAGCCTCGAAAGGCGACCAGCAGAAACATCAGGACTTTGTCCGCCGCATGGTCGAGCGCGGCTACACCGAAAAGCAGGTGCGCCTGCTCTCGGAATGGTATCTGCGCGTCCGCAAGGCGCAGTAAGGCCCACCCCCGGTACATTTCGGGCCTTACTGAACGCAGCATAGCTGGCGTGCTGTCGTACAGGCCGCATCGCTCCCGACCTCTCTGGAGGGGAGCGAAATAGAGAGCGAGGTCGCATGTCCTACATCATCGACCGCCGCCTGAACGGGCGGAACAAAAGCACCGTGAACCGGCAGCGCTTCCTGGAACGCTATCGCGGCCAGATAAAAGAAGCCGTTGCCGATGCCATCACCCGCCGCTCCATTACCGACATGGAGCATGGCGAAAAAGTCAGCATCCCGACGCGTGACATCTCTGAGCCCGTGTTCCATCACGGACAGGGCGGCGAGCGCGAAATGGTGCATCCGGGAAACCGCGAATTCACCACTGGCGATCGCATAAAGCGCCCGGAAGGAGGGGGTAGCGGCAAGGGTGATGGCAAGGCATCCGATGGTGGCGAAGGCGAAGACGAGTTCAGTTTCTCGCTATCACAGGAAGAGTTTCTCAACTTCCTTTTTGACGACCTTAAGCTGCCGAATCTGGTCAAACGCCGCCTGGCCGGCATTGAAACCTTTCACTGGCAGAACGCTGGCATCGTCAATGATGGCAATCCCGCCCGTATCAACATCGTACGCAGCCTGCGTGCCGCCACGGCACGGCGTATTGCCCTCGGCGCAGGGGCCCGGCGGCGCCTGCGTGAAGCAAGCGCCGAGCTATCGCTCTTACTAACTGAGGACACGTCCCCGGTGCACAAGGCGCGCGTCGACGCACTGCGCGAAGAAATCGAAAGACTGCGGCGACGTGTGGACCGCATTCCCTTCATCGACACCTTCGACCTGCGCTACAACCACCATGTCAAAGTGCCCAAGCCATCGTCACAGGCCGTCATGTTCTGCCTGATGGATGTGTCGGGCTCCATGAACCAAAGCATGAAAGACATGGCAAAGCGGTTTTTCCTGTTGCTCTATCTCTTTCTCAAGCGCAATTACAAGAAAATAGATGTGGTGTTCATCCGTCACCACACCAGCGCCAAGGAAGTGGACGAGCAAGAATTTTTCTATTCACGCGAAACAGGCGGAACCATCGTCTCCAGCGCACTGAAGCTGATGCGCGACATCATGGCCGAGCGCTATCCAGCAGATGAATGGAATATATACGGCGCTCAGGCCTCCGACGGCGACAACTGGAATGATGACTCGCCGCTCTGCCAGAAAATGCTGGCCGACGACATCATGCCGCTGATGCAATACTTCGCCTATATCGAAATCACACCGCGCGAACACCAGGCACTATGGGAGTCCTATGAAGCGGTTCAGTCGGGCTGGCCCGGTGTTTTCTCCATGCAGCAAATAGTCGATGCCGGGGATATTTACCCCGTTTTCCGTGAGTTGTTCGCGAGGAAAAAGGCATGAGCCGCGCCGAGCCCATCTCCAGCGGATCCGAATGGACGTTTGATCTCATTGCCCGGTATGACGAGGAAATCGGCCGCATTGCGCGCGACGAATTCGACCTCGACACCTACCCCAACCAGATTGAAATCATCTCGTCAGAACAGATGATGGACGCCTACTCCTCTGTTGGCATGCCGATTGGCTACAACCACTGGTCTTTCGGCAAGCACTTTGTGTCAGTGGAAAATTCTTACCGACGTGGCCAGATGGGCCTGGCCTACGAAATCGTCATCAACTCCAACCCCTGCATCGCCTATCTCATGGAAGAAAACACCCTGATGATGCAGGCCTTGGTCATCGCCCATGCCAGCTATGGGCACAATTCTTTCTTCAAGGGAAATTATCTTTTCCGCAGCTGGACCGACGCCGGCAGCATTATCGACTATCTGGTATTCGCCAAGAATTACCTGCGCCGCTGTGAAGAGCGCCATGGGGTAAAAGAAGTTGAAGCCATCATCGACTCTTGCCACGCGCTCATGAATTACGGTGTAGACCGCTACAAGCGCCCCTACCCCATCTCTGCTGCAGAAGAACGACTGCGCCAGGAGGAGCGGGAAGAAGCATTGCAACAACAGGTCAATGACCTCTGGCGCACCATCCCCTTCCGCAATCGTCGTGAAGAGGAAGAAGCCCGCCGCAAACGCTGGCCTGAGGAGCCACAAGAAAACCTGCTCTACTTCATCGAAAAGAACTCACCGCTGTTGGAGCCTTGGCAACGCGAAGTGGTGCGCATCGTGCGCAAAATCGCGCAGTATTTTTACCCGCAGCGCCAAACTCAGGTCATGAACGAGGGCTGGGCCACCTTCTGGCACTACACCCTGCTCAATCGGCTTTACGACAAAGGTCTGGTGACCGACGGCTTCATGCTCGAGTTCCTGCAATCCCACACAGCGGTGGTGTATCAGCCAGCTTTTGATAGTCCTTACTATCGTGGCATCAATCCTTATGCGCTCGGCTTTGCCATGTTTCAGGACATCCGCCGCATCTGCGAAGCCCCCACCGACGAAGACCGTTACTGGTTTCCCGATATTGCCGGCAAACCCTGGCTGGAGACGGTGAAGTTCGCCATGCAGAACTTCAAGGATGAAAGTTTTGTGTTGCAGTTCCTCTCGCCCCGGGTCATGCGTGAACTCAAACTGTTTGCTGTGCTCGACAATGACCAGAAAAGCACGCTGGAAATCTCCGCCATTCATGATGACAGCGGCTTCCGGCGCCTGCGCCAGGCACTCTCCAATCAATACAACCTGAGCATGAACGAGCCCAATATACAGGTCTGGAGCGTGAATCGTCTGGGCGACCGGTCACTGACACTGCGGCATGTCCGGCACGAGCGCCGCCCGCTATCAGACAGCACCATTGATGTGCTCAAGCATTTGCACCGGCTCTGGAAGTTCGACGTGCATCTGGAGTCTTTTGACGGCGATGCACTGGTAGAAAAAACCACCTGCTCGGGAGAGCAGGGCATTCTGGTGTCGTCTCCCGCCATCACATGAATGGCCTGCTGCATTTACAGGTCATCGGACGGACGCATGGAGCATTCTGTAGAGCCAATGCAGCGAGACTGATAACCACACTGGCGCCGGACCGGCAGCGTACGCAATCCGTCACACGACCAGATTGAGCGCTTGCAGGCGCACCATCCCGGTCCAGCGAAAACTCCGCCCATAAAATGGTCTGTTGCTCAGCCGCCGGATTGCCGCAGAACAGTCCATCACTTCTGCGGCAACCCACTCAAGCGCTGAATCACCCAAAACGTTCCAGACTGAACCTGCCAAAGGCCTGATGTGACTCAGAGACTCCCCGCCCGCCTGGCATTCTTCAATCGCCGACTTTCCACCAGCAGCCAGATGTCGCGCAGGTAATACAGTGTCAGCCCGCCCAGAATGAGCGCCATTCCCCCCAGCGTTTCAGGACGGAAGCGCTCACCCAGCAACAGCACACCCAATAGCAGTGCGATCACCGGCGTCAGCAAGGTAATCAGCGACACGGAGTGCGCACTAATATGCCGCAGCAGGTAAAAATAGCAAAGCATCGCCACAATCGAGCCGAAGCTTGCGGAATACACCAGCGCCACTATCGTCACTGTACCAGGCCAGTGCTGCGGCACAGGGCCGCCAGCAAACGGCAGCACCAGTACGCAGCCCAATGCCGACAGCCAGAGCGCGCCATTGGTCTGCACCAACGGATGCAGGGTCGCGCCGATTTTCTTCAGCCATACGGCCGACACCACATATGACAGCACACCCGCCAGCACCCAAATCACGCCGATGATTTCGGTACGCGCCAGATGCTGGCCATGCAGGAAAATGAACGCCAGACCGCCTAAGCCCGTCAGCATGCCCACCCATTGCAGCGGCAGGATAACGGTGCCGGGCACCACCAGACGCGCCAACAAAGCCACCATCAGTGGTGACAAGCCATAAAGAACCGAAATCAGCCCGGACGCGATGTAGCGCGCCCCCAGATACGTGAACAGCATGGCCGCAAACATGCTGAGCGAGCCGACGCCATAAAGTTTCCACGCCCGCCTGTCCCAGCTCATGCGCAGCCCGGCCAGGCGCAAGGCCAGCATCGACAATACGGCCGCTGCTCCCATACGGATGGACAGGGCCCAGATGGCATCAAGGTCGCGCATACTCAGGACGACCGCCAATGGCGTGGTCGACCAGATCAGCACCAAGGCCACATACGCCATGATGATCCGCTGTTGCGGAGGCTCGCTGTCCATTTTCCTGTCCTCGTTTCATGTATGTGCGTTGCAAACGCGTGACGGGCACGCCAAAAACAAAAAGGCCGCAGAATCTGCGGCCTTTTCGGTAAAAACAGTACGTGCTGTCAGTCCGGCCGCCAGAACAGGTACGCGCGCTTGGCTGCTGCCAGCCAGCGAGCGACAGTAATGACGGGGCGGAAAACAACATTCATCGTTATCATGTCGGCCATACTCCGCGACAGCGCGGGGCGGCGTCAACAGGGAGCAGCATGAAAATCCATCTGGTGGGTGGAGCGGTGCGCGATGCGCTGCTCGGTCGGGAAATCAAGGAACGCGACTGGGTCGTGGTCGGCTCCCGCCCAGAGGAGCTGACCGCACTCGGCTACCGCCCGGTCGGCCGGGATTTCCCGGTATTCCTGCATCCCGAAACCCAAGAGGAATATGCCCTTGCCCGCACGGAACGAAAAAGCGGGCGCGGCCATACCGGTTTCATTTGCGACTTTTCGCCCGACATCACCCTGGAAGAAGACCTGCTGCGCCGCGACTTGACCGTGAATGCCATGGCGCAGGCTGAAGACGGCACGCTGGTTGATCCTTATGGCGGCCGCCGCGATCTCGATGACCGCTTACTGCGTCATGTGTCACCGGCATTCCGCGAAGACCCATTGCGCGTATTCCGCGTGGCCCGCTTCGCCGCGCGCTACGCCCCGCTCGGTTTTCGAATCGCCGACGAAACCCTGGCACTGATGCAGGAAATGTCGGCATCCGGCGAACTGGATCACCTGACGCCGGAGCGTGTCTGGAAAGAAACCGAGCGCGCGCTGAGCGAAGACTGCCCCGACGTCTACTTCACTGCGCTCCGTGACTGTGGCGCGCTGGCGCTCTGGTTTCCTGAAGTGGCACGTCTTTTCGGGGTGCCGCAACGTGCCGACTATCACCCTGAAGTTGATACCGGCATCCATACCTTGATGAGCCTGCGTGTCGCGGCGAAGCTCTCGCCAGAGCCTCGTCTGCGCTATGCCGTACTCGTGCATGACCTCGGCAAGGCCGACACGCCAGCCGCCGAGCTGCCACGCCATATCGGCCACGAAGAGCGGGGCGTTCCTCGCGTCCGGGAGCTTTCGCAGCGATTGAAAGTGCCCAAGGATTTCCAGACGTTGGGAGAGCTCGTCTCCCGCTTTCACCTGGAAATTCATCGCGCTGAAGAATTGCGGCCGGCGACCTTGCTGCGCAAACTGCTGGCCATGGATGCCCTACGTCGCCCCGAGCGCTTCAGTGAACTCTTGCTGGCCTGCGAGGCCGATGCCCGTGGGCGACTCGGGCTGGAGGAGCGCCCTTACCCGCAACGGAGTTACTGGCTAGCGGCGCTGGCAGCACTGCGCTCCGTCAACACGGCTGCGCTACAGCAGCAAGGCCTTGAGGGCGAAGCGTTCGTGCAGGCACTTGAGCGTGCGCGTGAGCACGCCTTGCAGGTCTTTCGCGATGCCTGGCAGCAGCAATATCCTGCCGGGAGCCGTTCCCGCCCATCTGCCTGAAAGGTAAAACCGCATGACGGTTGCATCCTGCTCTGAAAAAAATGTGGTTCTGGTGACCGGTGCCGCGCTACGGCTTGGGGCGGCCACGGTCCGCGAGATGCACGCGCGCGGCTGGCACACCCTGATCCATTGTCGGCAGTCGCGAGAGTCCGCCGACATGCTCGCCGCCGAACTCAATCGCACCACTGCCGACAGTTGCAGAGTCCTGCAAGCGGATCTGGCCAGTGATGCCGACATCCACAAGCTGGCATCCGATGCACTGGCAGCCTGGGGCCGCGTGGATGCACTCATCAACAACGCCTCAAGCTTTTATCCAACCGCCATCGGCAATGTGACAGCGACCGATTGGGATGATCTTTTCTCCAGCAATGCGCGAGCGCCCTTTTTTCTGGCACAGGCGCTCGCGCCGGAGCTGAAAAAGCGTCAAGGCGCCATTGTCAGCCTGATCGACATTCACGCGGAGAAGCCGCTGAAAGAACATACGGTGTACTGCATGGCGAAGGCGGCACACGCCATGATGGTGTTGTCGCTGGCAAAGGAGTTGGCGCCGGAGGTACGGGTCAATGGCGTGGCGCCGGGCGCGATTCTCTGGCCAAGCACGGGGACAGTGCCGCCTGAGTTGCAGGCGCACACGCTGGCGGGCATTCCGCTCAGGCGGCTGGGCAGCGCGGATGACATCGCGCGCACGATTGCGTTTCTACTGGAAGACGCGCCCTACATCACGGGCCAGATCATTGCGGTGGATGGCGGGCGCCGTCTCTGACTTTTCACACGTGGTCAGCCGCCTGCCCGCCAAATCAGCCCGCCGACTTCATGCGATGCTTGTCGAGCTCGGTCCGGATGGCGGTCGGAAGCGGCTCGCTTTTTTGCGTTTCGTAATTGAAATACACCTGCACCGCTTTACCGCGCGCCACACAGACATTGTTCTGCCACGCCTCTTGCGCCACCACGAATGAGGCATTCCCAACACGCTCGATACCGGTCAGCAGCGTCACTTCCTGGCCATAATGCGTTTGTGCCACATAATCGATTTCAACCCGCGCCAGAATCAGGTTCCACTTGTCCAGTTTCAATTCGGCATTAAACAGGCGAAAGACTGGTTCGCGCCCGGTTTCAAACCAGCCAGAAATCACCGTATTGTTGATATGGCCCAGCGCGTCGGTTTCATAAAAGCGTGGTAAGACGGTCATCTTGAACATCGGAAACTCCAGAGCAACAAGGCATCAGCACGCGAATACGCACCACTACAGGAACAGCACAGGCAGCAGAACAGGTAACGACTACAGCGAACCCTTACGGAAAAGAAGCGCCAGCTTACTCAGCAGCACATCACTCAGAAGAACCCCAGGAAAAATCGACACGCCACAACTTTTGCTTGTGCTTGTCATACGCTTCCCAATGCTCGTGGTAGGAGCGCAGGGTTTCGGGATGGCGGTCGTTGCCGGCAATTTCTGATAACGGCAACAGCACAAAGGCATTCTTGAGGATTTCATCGCGCGGCAAGCTGACGCCATCAACCTCGCCGCAGGCATTGCCCCAAGTGAGGATATCGATGTCGAGCGTGCGCGCTGAGAATTTCGGTGCCCGGCGATCACGTCCGTTGGCTTCTTCAATCGCACGCAGCTCGGCGGCCAACACGCGCACTGGCTTTTCGGTATCGAAACCCACTACCAGATTCAGGAAGTGATCGCCTTCGAAGCCGACGGCTTCACTTTCATAGACCGGGGACACCAGCAAATCGCCGAACCGATCTTCGAGCACACGGAGCGCGGCACGAATGTTCTTTTCCCGCTCGATATTGCTGCCCAGACTCAGATAAACACGCGGCATCAGCTTTTGCTGCCCCTCTCGATGATGATGCCGACATCCTGCGATCCCCGCACTGCACCGGGCTTCGACAATCGCAGACGCAACCAGGGCACGTCGAATTCGGTCAAGACAATCTCGGCGACTTTTTCTGACAAGGTTTCCACCAGCAAGAATTCGGACTCACTCACAAAGGCGATCAGGCGCTTGGCCACGGCCTTGTAGTCCAATGTGTCCTTGATGTCGTCACTGGCAGCGGCACGGCGGATGTCTGTCGCCATCTCCAGATCAATGCTGACGGTCTGGCGGATGCGGCGCTCCCAGTCGAAAATGCCGATAACGGTCTCGATCTTGAGGTCGCGAATGTAAACAATATCCATGCTGGCTCCTCTGCGGTGCATCACGGCGTCCCGCCATGACGCAGATGGCTGTCATGGCATCGTACGGGAGACGGCCGGCCGGCGAGCCTCTACAATCGCTCACGTTTTCGCCAACTGGCGGCTGCCTTCGTCAAGGACAACGCATGACACCCGATCTCATCGCCACCGGGGCGCTGATTCTCGCCTATCTCCTCGGCTCTGTCTCCACGGCCATCATCGTCTGCCGCCTGCTCGGCCTGCCCGATCCGCGCACCGAGGGCTCGCACAACCCGGGCACCACCAACGTGCTCCGTCTGGGCGG
Organism: Moraxellaceae bacterium; assembly: GCA_030684415.1. Taxonomy (GTDB): domain Bacteria; phylum Pseudomonadota; class Gammaproteobacteria; order Pseudomonadales; family Moraxellaceae; genus UBA2031. The sequence continues at coordinate 9,316 of JAUXNL010000278.1, forward strand.
CAAAGGGCCGGCCGTACTGACGCTCATCGGCGACATGCTCAAGGGCGTGGTGCCCGTGCTCATCGCGCTGCATTTCAAGCTGGAGCCGGCAGTGGTGTCGGCAGTCGGGCTAGCGGCCTTTCTCGGCCATCTGTATCCGGTGTTTTTCCGCTTCGAGGGCGGCAAGGGCGTGGCCACGGCACTCGGGGTGCTGGTCGCGCTGCACTGGCCGCTGGGCCTGGCGGTGATGGGGCTGTGGGTAGTGGCGTTTGCAGCCACACGCATTTCTTCGCTGGGCGCGATTGTCGGCTTTGTAGCAGCGCCCTTCATGGCCTGGCAGATGGTACCCGCCTACATGCTCGGCATTGTCGGCATGAGCCTGCTGCTGCTGGCGCGCCACAAACCCAACATCATTGCGCTGGCCAAAGGTGAAGAGCGCCGCTTCGGCAGCAAGAAGGATGAATCCGCGCCAGAACAGTGAAGGGCGTCCGCACCCGAGCAGCTACACGTGTTCGTACGCCTCGCGCAGGCCGCTGACAAATGATGGTGCAGAACCGCAGGTCCGTTGCGGATCCTCAAGAAGCCACTGAATAGCCGCGCGGCTTGAAGGCCGTGTCTCCACCTGCGCACGGCAGAGCGTACTGCTGAAGTCCTCACGCGACGGCAATCCGCTTCTTCAAAGCCGTCTTACATAAGCCGCTGAAAACGCCCCGCCATCCTTTCTGCACTGCTACAAGCATTTTCTGGCGGGCCCGAGCGCGGGGATCACTCGCAAAGACCGCCATACCGCTCGCCCCACCTGGCTGACGACCACGACCGGCATCAGGACGCCGCCGGCGTCCGCAGCTCGGTCATCGGCCAACGCGGCCGAACCTTGATGTCGGTGCCCTGGCGTTCGCCGGCCAGCAAGCGCTGGCAGCCGGCAAACGCAATCATCGCGCCGTTGTCGGTGCAGAACGGCAGCGCTGGATAAAACACCTCGGCCTGCCGGCGCGACACCATGTCCGCCAACTGCGCTCGCAGCAACTTGTTCGCGCTCACTCCGCCGGCCACTACCAATCGCCTGACGCCTGTCTGCTTCAATGCGCGCTCACATTTGCGCGCCAAGGTGTCGACAGCCGCCGCCTGAAAGCTGGCGGCAATGTCCGCCGGCCGGCCGGCATAGTCCGCTGTCGTGTTCAGGGCATTCATGACCGAGGTCTTGAGGCCGCTGAAGGAAAAATCGAGGCCAGGCCGGTCGAGCATGGGCCGCGGAAAATCGAAACGCGTTGCATCGCCGCTTTCAGCAAGCCGTGCCACCGCAGGGCCGCCGGGATAATCCAGCTTCAGCATTTTGGCGACCTTGTCGAAGGCCTCGCCAGCCGCGTCATCAATCGACTCGCCCAATAGCTCGTAACGTCCGATGCCGTCAACGCGCATCAACTGGGTATGGCCGCCCGACACCAGCAGGGCAACAAACGGAAACGCCGGCGGCTTTTCTTCCAGCATCGGCGCCAGCAGATGCCCCTCCATATGGTGCACCCCCACCGCAGGGATGTTGAGCGACCAGGCCAGTGTGCGACCAAACACGGCCCCCACCATCAGCGCACCGGCAAGCCCCGGGCCGGCGGTATAGGCAACGCCATCCAGCTCATCGAGTGTAGTGCCCGCCCCGGCGAGCAATTCGCGCAGCAGCGGAATCAGCTTGCGCACGTGATCGCGCGAAGCCAGCTCCGGGACCACCCCGCCGTAGTCGGCGTGCAGCGCGATCTGGCTGTAAAGAGAGTGTGCGAGCAGGCCCCGCTCGCTGTCGTAGACCGCCAGCCCGGTTTCATCACAGGACGTCTCGATACCCAGAACCCGCATGTGGGCTTGCTCCGGAGCCGGTCTGCGCGAGCCGGCCCATTGGTAGTTGTCGAAGGGCCGGCATCTTATCCGGCCCCGCGAATGAGGGCCATACGGGGGTTGGCAGCGGGAGGGAGAGTGGCTAGAATCGGCGCCCTTGTCCGGGGACCCGTCCCGTCCGGGCCCCCAACAGTATCAATTTAAGGTGATTGCATGCCGTCCGTGAAAGTCAAAGAAGGCGAACCGTTTGACGTCGCCCTGCGTCGCTTCAAGCGTTCCTGCGAAAAGGCCGGTGTGCTGGCCGACGTGCGCAAGCGCGAGTTCTTCGAAAAGCCGACCCAAGAGCGCAAGCGCAAGGCTGCTGCCGCAGTCAAGCGTCACGCCAAGAAGGTCGCCCGCGAAAACATGAAGACCACCCGTCTTTACTAAGACCGGTGGCTTCGGGCCCCGGGCCCGCGCAAGACCTGTCGTCCGGCACGCCGGATGACGCCCGAGCGGCACATCCCCTGTGGATCGTGCCGCTTTTGCTTTTGCGACGAACGCTCCTGTAGCCGCACCTCATCACCGCCACTACAGCCGCCGCTCTGACCGCACTCAGCCGCCTACCCCCACTGCAAGGAGCCCCTCCATGTCCGCACTCAAGGCCACCCTCACCGACGCCATGAAGGACGCCATGCGCGCTCAGGACAAAGATCGCCTTGGCGTGATCCGCATGGCCACTGCCGCACTCAAGCAGATCGAGGTGGACGAGCGTGTCGAGCTGGATGATGCCCGCGTACTGGCCGTGCTGGAAAAGCTGATCAAGCAGCGTCGCGAATCTGCCGCCGCATTTGAGCTGGGCGGCCGACCCGAGCTGGTGGCCAAGGAAACGGCCGAGATCGCCGTCCTCCAGTCTTTTTTGCCGGCCCAACTGTCCGATGCCGACATCGATGCCCTGATCAGCGAAGCGATTAGCGCCACCGGCGCCGGCTCGGCACGCGACATGGGCCGGGTGATGAACGAACTGCGCCCGAAGCTGGCCGGCCGTGCCGATACCGGCGCCGTCTCGCAAAAGGTGAAAGCACGGCTGAGCTGATCGCTGGCGGAGCGTGGAATGATCCCGTTTCCGTCGGCCCGCGCAGGCTGAACCCGGTGATTATGCCAATGCCTGCCGCAGAGGGACTCCCCGCTGCGAAGGCAAAGCCCCGTGTTAGTGCCGGTGCCTACGACAGAGAGACTCCCGTCGTCCCCGCGAGGGCGGAGGCCCAGTGCCTTCAAGCCCTGATGCGTACCTGCACAAGAAGCCGATCGGTGGTTTTCAAGGGCTCGCTCACTACAGAGACTGTCGATAACCGCGCAGTCGATCACATGAGTAGCCGTCACGTTTTGAAGACACCGCCCGGCCGCCCGCACTTCTGTTAGTGTTTGCGGCGGCATCCACCCCGGCACCAACCCGACTGAATCCGAGCAACCATGGCATACGGCCGCATCCCTGAATCCTTTATCGACGACGTGCTGCTGCGCACGGATATCGTCGATCTCGTCGATTCGCGGGTGAAGCTGAAAAAAGCTGGCAAGAATTACAGCGCCTGCTGCCCCTTCCACCGCGAAAAAACCCCGTCGTTCACCGTCAGCCGCGAAAAGCAGTTCTATTACTGCTTCGGCTGCGGCGCTTCCGGTAATGCCGTCAGCTTCCTGATGGATTACGAACGCAAAGGCTTCCTCGAAAGCCTCACCGAACTGGCCGGCCGCGTCGGTCTGGAAGTCCCGGACACGCGCGACCCCGACGCACCACCGCGCGAATCACAGCAGCCGCTCTATGATCAGCTCGATGCCGCCGCGCACTATTTCGAGCAGCAACTGCGCCACCACCGCGAAAAAGAAAAAGCCGTCGGCTACTTCCGCAAACGCGGCCTGACCGGGCAAATCGCCAAGCACTACCGGCTCGGCTATGCGCCGCCCGGCTGGGACAATCTGCTGAGCGCACTTGGCACTACCGAAGAGGCCAAGAAGCATCTGCTTGCCACTGGCCTCGTGGTGCGCAACGAGCAAGGCAACCGCGTTTATGACGCCATGCGCGACCGGGTGATTTTCCCTATCCGCGATTTCCGTGGACGTGTCATCGCTTTTGGCGGGCGCGTGCTCACCGATGAAAAACCGAAATACCTGAACTCACCCGAATCGCCTGTGTTCCAC
>JAUXNL010000280.1 GCA_030684415.1 Moraxellaceae bacterium
CCACCGAGCTTGCGGCAAGTGCAGGTACGGCAGATGCCCTGACGGCAGCCGCTCATGGGCGTCAGGCCGGCGGCTTCAGCGGTTTCGAGCAGGGTGCGGCCTTCCGGCGCGGTGGCGGTGACCGCGCTGCCATCGAAGCGCACGGGCTGGCCTTCGCCGCCGGTGGACACCGGGCGGGCCACGGCCTGGAAGCGCTCCAGCGTCAGACGGCCGTGCTGGCCGGCGTCCACCCAGTGCGATTCCACGGCTTCAATCAGCGCCGCCGGGCCACAGACATAGGCACGAGCGACCTTGATGTCGGCACCGATAGCCTTCAGGTGAGCAGTCGAGAAGTGGCCGGTCAGGCCGCCTTCCTTGCCGCGTGTCGTCACCAGATGCAGACGGAAGTTCGGGTGCGCGTCAGCAATGTTCTTCAGGTGGCCCAGGAAAATCGCTTCCGGCGACGACGGCACGTAATAGAGAATGTCGACCGTGCCGGTGTGGCCATCGGCCACCAGTTGATCGACCATGGCGCGCACCGGCGTAATGCCGCTGCCGCCGGCAATCATCAGGAACGGTGCGCTGCGGTCGGCCGGGAGCACGAAGTCACCAGCGGCAGCGCCGATTTCCACGATGTCGCCGGTCCACACGGACTCGTTCGCCCAAGCCGACACCACGCCGCCTTCATGCGTCTGGATGGTGACCACCGGGCAGCCGCCCTCGACATGCGAGATGGTGAAGCAGCGTGAGAGGCGACGGCCGTTGATGGCCACGGTAAAGGGCACATACTGGCCGGCGATGTGGCCGTTCCAGCGGTGATTGGGTTCCAGCACCAGCGACACGGCACGGTCAGTCTCGTGGCGAACGGCCTTGATGGTGGCCTTGATGGCCGTGCCGCCGATGTCCGGGGCCAGGAATTCGAGATAGCTCTCCGGGCGGTGCGGCCAGGTCAGGGCACGGGCGAGAGGGCTTTTGAGGGCGCGGTCGATGAGATTCAGCATCGGAAGGCTCCAGGTGGGCCGCCATCGGCACCACGTTGTGAACAGGTGTTCACATGAAAGCGTTTCACCGAATATTAGTCAACAAGTGTTCACTAATATTCTGACGAGCGGATAGATACTTGATTTGCATCAATTTTACCGGCGGACCTAGGATTGTCGGTGTTCACAAAGGCGGATTTTTGAAATGGCTGTTTACAAGAGAAAGGGCAAAGAAGACGCGGAATCGGAGGAAAGCGGCCACGACGCACGTCGTTCCCGCACCCGCCAGGCCCTGATCGAGGCCGCGCTTGACCTCATGTCCGAAGACCGCACCTTTTCCAGCCTCAGCCTGCGTGAAGTCACCAAGGCCGCCGGCGTCGTGCCCGCCGCCTTCTACCGCCACTTCCGCGGCATGGACAGCTTAGGCTTGGAGCTGGTCGACGAATCCTTCCGCACGCTGCGTGCCCAGATGCGCGAGGTCCGCGCCAACCCCTTGCCTGCCGAGCAGATCATCCATGGCTCGGTCGGCCTTTATGTGCGTTATGTGCGCGAGCAGGAGCGCTACTTCCGCTTCGCCATCCGCGAGCTGTTCTCCGGCGCCGCCAGCAACAAGCTCGCCATCCGTAACGAGCTGCGCTTCTTCATCAGCGAGCTGGCCACCGATCTGGCCCTCCTCGTCCGCGACCGTCCTGTCACCAGCTCCGATTTGCAGATGATTGCCCAGTTGGTGGTGAACAGCATGGTCATGCTCACGGAGCAGGTGCTGGAGCTTCCGCCCGAGCGCCCGGAAGAAGAGGAGCTGCTGATTGATACCGGCGCCAAGCAACTGCGCCTGATTTTCCTCGGTGTCAGCCTGTGGAATGCCAAGCCCGGGAAGAAATAGCCGCCGCTTTTGCTGCCTGCCGTGGGCATGCCCCGAAGGATCTGCGGCACCACGGTGCAATGCCGGCCATCTGCGGCAGGCCGATGATCAAAAAAGGGAATGTCAGATGAAAATCAGTGTTGAAACCCTCGTTCACGCGCCTATCGCGCAAGTCTGGCGTGCCTACACCACACCGGCTGACATCGCGCAGTGGAATGCCGCGTCGGCGGACTGGCACACCACCGCCGCGACCGTCGATTTACGCGCAGGTGGCGAGTTCTCTTCCCGCATGGAAGCCAAAGACGGCAGCATGGGATTTGATTTTGCCGGCACCTATACCCGTGTCGTCACTCACGAGTTGATCGAGTACGAATTTGGCGGCCGCCTTGCCCAGATCGTGTTTGCCGATGGCGCTAATGGCGTTACCGTGCGCGTCAGTTTTGACGCAGAAACCACCCATTCGGTCGAGCAGCAGCGTGAGGGATGGCAGGCCATTCTGGATAACTTCAAGGCACATGTAGAGCGCAAGGCATAGCGGCCAAGCCGTTTGTGCCTGGTAGGGCAGCGCACGAAGGAATTGCTGCCCCGTGCGAGGATGAAAAATGAAAACAACACCGCAGCAAGACCTGCTGGCCGCACTGCAATCCCGCTTCGAAAAAAACATGGCTCGCCACAAAGGCATCAACTGGGCCGATGTGCAGGCTAAGCTGGCGGCACATCCGGAGAAATTGGACGCCCTTGCTGAAATGGAGAAAACCGGCGGCGAGCCCGATGTCATCGGCTACGAAAAATCATCAGGCGAGTACATTTTTTGCGATTGCGCCACGGAAAGCCCGACAGGCCGAAGAAGTACCTGTTACGACGGTGAGGCGCGAGCGTCCAGAAAAGAAAACCGACCGGAAAACAGTGCGATTGAAATGGCCACCGCCATGGGCGTCGAATTACTGACCGAAGCGCAGTACCGCGATTTGCAGACGCTTGGCATTTTCGACACCAAAACCTCGAGCTGGGTACAAACGCCGCCCGCTATCCGCAAGCGCGGCGGTGCGCTTTTTTGCGACAGGCGCTACGACCACGTGTTCGTGTATCACAACGGCGCCCAATCCTATTATGCCGTCAGAGGGTTTCGTGGCCGGCTCAGGGTTTGATGCAGCTGCAATCGCGTCAGCAAGACTCCTGAATATTCTTTGAGAGAACCGTTCGGGTTGAGTGATAGGCCATTCCGTTGAAATGGTCTATCACTTTGGGCGCTCATCTTTAAGGCGGATATGTTTGTCTACCCTTTCCGTCTTGAAAAGACCTATTGCTGCAATCAGTTCGCTGAGCTTTCCATATCCATAATTGCGAGGATCAAAATCAGGAGCTTGCTTGACGATATTGCTGCCAACAGGACCCAGATTTGCCCATCCAGATTCATCCGAAGACGCCTCAATGGCTGATCGGATAAGGGCTGTCAGCTTTGTGTCCTGACGAAGCTGCTTTGTGGTAATTTTTACTGTGCTAGCGGTGTCAGCCTTTTTTTCCGCAAATATTTCCGTATAAATAAATCGGTCACACGCGGAAACAAAAGGGCGAGGCGTCTTTTTTTCGCCAAACCCGTAAACGGATTTACCAGATTCGCGTATACGCGAAGCAAGCCTCGTGAAGTCACTATCACTTGATACAATGCAAAAACCGTCGAAGTTGCCGCTGTACAGCAAGTCCATGGCATCGATAATCATGGCACTGTCGGTAGCGTTTTTTCCGGTTGTATAGCGAAACTGCTGTATGGGATGAATGGAGTGCTCCAAAAGAAGTGGCTTCCAAGGAGAAAGATTGGGTGTTGTCCAGTCACCATAAATCCGCTTTACGCTGGCAACCCCAAGTTTCGCCACTTCTGTGAGTAGCCCTTCAACTATCGTGGCATTGGCGTTGTCTGCGTCAATCAGTACTGCCAGTGATGCACCGTGCTCTGCGGGGTTTGCCATGACTGCCTCGATACGACCTGCGGCCGTTATTATTTAATCGCGTCAAACCGCTTCTTCGTGCAGTTTCAGGCCGTACTTCTCTGCGCACCACAAGGCACCTACCAACAGGCTGCGCTTGTCATCGACGAAGGATGGCTTTTTGCCTTCGAACAGATGCCCGGCAAACTGGAACCCCCAGCCGATGGTAAACATGCCGGCCGCCAATGGCAGACCGATCAGGGTGGCGCCAACCGGAATGCTGCCGACAATGAGCGGAATACCGATCTGGTGACAGCGCTGGTTGCGCGGGTCTTGATGGTCGGCGCGGTACTGCTCGAAGAGTTGTGTCCATTCGCGGTTGAGTCGGATGCGTTTCATGGCATGTCCTGTAGAGGTGTGGGCAGCAAGGGGTTGGTGCTGGGCCATGGCGGCGGTATAACACGGAAATTCCAGTCGAGGTATTGCCCATGAGCACCAATCCCCTGCCGCCCGAAGACCTGCCACCCACATCCGCAGGGCGACTGTCTCTCGTCATGTTCGTGCTGTTTGTGGTGCTGGCGGCCGTGATTGCGCTGATGCTCGTCTGGGGGATTGCCGACCCCACGATGTTGCTCAAAGTGGTGGCCACGTTTGTGGTGGTCGCGCTGACCGGTGTGATTGCCCTGATGGCGCTGCAACCTCGCAGCTAACTGGCGGCATCATCTGGCGGCTCGTCCGCCGCGCGATACATGCGCCAGCGCAGGTTCTCGCGGATCACATAGCCCAACAGCACGACAAAGCCTGCGACATACAGCGCCGTGCCGGCCAGTAGCGTTGGCGGATGAAAATCCAGGATGACGGCGATCACCAGGACCACCAGACCCAGCGCTTGAAAGCGTGACCACAGCCAGTTGTCGCGCCGTGCCGGGGGCATCTGCCAGATCACTTCTCCTTCGCAGACTGGGCAGCGGCGGATGTCGCCGTTGCCGGTGCGCGGCACGCGCCGAAAGCGCAGCGAGGTGTCGCAGTGAGGGCAGCGGTAGTTCATGGCGACACTCTCCTTGGCGCCTCATCCGTAACCGCCAGCCGTTTCAGTACGCCGTGTCGGGCCAAATGGCTTGGCGCAGGCGGCGCACATGTAGCTGCGCCGGGTTGTCGGTCAGGCGCTTCACCAACCGTTCAACATAGCTGCGGTCGCGCTTTTGCATTTCCTGCTCGGCGGCATTCAGCATCACACTGTAATCGCCACTTTGTGCCCCGGCTGCTCTGCCGACGCGCGGAGCGCTGCCCGCTGCATGGCTCGCGACCGTGAACGTAACGATGTAGTCGCCATCATCTTCAAAAAGCACATAGCTCCAGGGTTCCTGAAGCAGAATCCGTTTCGGCAAGAGCGTATCCAGTGGGAGTGAGGGGCGCCGGTGCATTTTAAGCAGCACCGCTAGCGGCGCCCAATCAAATAATCGTCATCCCGGATGACCAACGCATGCGGTGCACTCCCACGGAGTGCCGTCATTACTAACCGCTTTCTGAAAAACGCCCATCGCGGCCTTTTCAGGCCGCGATTCCGGCACATGTCCGGAATCTCACGACACTGCTGAAAAGCATTTTTATCAAGCGGCTAAAAACGTGGCGCGGCGGTAGGGCTATGACAACATTGCCTGCTTGCTGCCGGCCTTTCAGCCCTTTTCTGCTGACACCAGCACATAGTGCAGCAGCTCCTGCGCCTGTACTTGCCGGCACAGCGTCGCTGTCAGCCGGATTTTGAACCACGCGGGCCGCAGCCGCACCGGCCATGGTAGCTCACGGCGGCGGCGTTCTATGTGATCGGCAAAGCCGTCAAGCACGTCCGCATCCAGCAAGTGCACCGTGATGTGGGTAAAACCGGCGGTCTTCAGTGTCGTGCGCAAACCGGCGTCGTCCTGAATGCTCGCGGCGGGAATATGTGCGGCGGCGAGCAAGCGCTCCAATCCGCGACGTAGCGCAGCAGGTTTGCTGGCAAATGCAGCGGTGGCCATCAGTGTAGTGAACGCAAGCCGACCTTCTGAGCGAAGCGCGCTGGCCGCCACACTGGCGAAATCAGCGAGTGACGTTGCGTGGTAAGCAGCGTCGACGCAGAGCACGGCGTCGTAATCTTGCGCGGTGATGCCATCGGGCAGCGGTAACGTGTCGAAGCGACCGTGCACCGCTTGCTCGGCGGACAGGACGTCGATGCAGTCTCGTTGGCAATCCATTCCGGTGGCGGTGGTGATGCCGAACTCACGGCGCCAAAGCGCCAGGCCCTCACCATGGCCGCAGGCAAGTTCAAGGAGATGATCGTCAGCCGACAAGTTCGCCGCATGACCGACCGCGCGAGCGAGTGCGGTGGCGGCGTCACGGTAGCTGAGCAGATGCTGAGCGCCGCTATTGATGGCAGATAAGTCGACGGTGCCACGCGACAAGCACAGGCCCTCTTCCGCAGCGGCACAGGAAATGTCATTGGCCTGTGCGGTGCTGATGGAATCGGGAGAGCTTAGCGATTCTGGCGTGCGTTGTTGTGCAAGCGCGGTGATCTGCCCGCTTGCACGCCACAGGCCAAGATTGCGCCAGCCGCCGGCATCGGCCGCGAGCAAGTCGCCATCAATGGCGAAGTCGCGGCCGTCGGCGTTCATGCGGGTGGGCACCATGGGGCTGGCACTTGCAGTTTTTCCGCGACAGCAACAGCTGAACGCACTGCCGATTCGAGCAGTGGCACACCGGGGTAGGCCCAGGAGCCGCAGAAAAATACACGACGGCCCGGCTCGTCATGCAGCGCAGCCAAGCGCGCAAGTGCATCGGCGGTACCGCTGTGCACAACAGCGCGCGCCAGCGGCAGGCGAGCAATCACCTGCGCGGGATCAGGCTCGAACAGCGGATTCCAGGTTTGCAGCACCGGCGGCGCATCGCGCAGCGTGGGTTCCACAGCATTCACCCAGACCGTGAACATGGCGGCTTGCAGATCGTCGCGCATCAGGTAGTTGAGTGCGCTCCAGTCACGCTTGCGCGCGGGCAAGAATCGCGTATCGCTGTGCACGAGCAATTCGCCGTGATCGAAACGGATATGGCGCAGCGTGGAAATTTCACGGGCGAACTGTGTGGTATCGAGAAAGCCGGTGTGGTTGGCCTGCGTCGCCACGATGGCGCGGTCGAATTGGCCGCCTTCGCCTCTTTCATTGCGCACGGTGACGCCGCTTTCGTTTTGCTGCAGCGTGAGCACCGGGCTGCCGCTGACAAATTCAAGATCATGTGCGATGGCGTCTACCAGTGCGGCGGTCCCGCCGCGCAGACGTTGCAGTTGCTCGCCGTGCACGATGGTGTCGAGCAGCCGCAGCAGGCCGCGTGCCGGCCAGGCGCGTAAATGCTCTTCGCGGCAGGTACAGATGGTGGTGAGCAGCGGCAGCACCAGACCGCGCCAGAACACGGCATCGAAGCGCTGGCGATCGGCCAGTTCGCCCAGAGTGGTGTGGTCGTCTTGCTCTGCATCGAGCCTGGCGAGTGCGCTGCGCAATTGCAGGAAGCCTTGCACGATGCGTGCGGTGTGCAGATTGAGGTAGCGCAGAGCGCCGACCATGGGCCAGCCGGTGACGGGCATGCGGCTACTGCGGAACCACGTTTTGCGGTTGAGCCAGCTGCACGACGCAAACGTGTCCACGCGGAAGGTGTCGACGCCGACATGCTGCGCCAGTGCGAGTACGCTTTGCCAGGCGGCGGGGCTCATCACGCGCAGCGGCACATCGACAATCCCGCCGTGTAATTCCAGCGAATGCGCGTCCATACCGCGCGCGGATTGCGCTTCGAACACGGTAACGGTGTGGCCGGCATCGCGACAGAGACGCGCGGCGGCGAGGCCGGCCATGCCGCTGCCGATGACGGCGATGGTCTCGCTCATGCGGACATCCTTGCCAAGCGTTGTCGTGTGGTCGCGGGCTCGTGGCGCGCCTGCCGCTTGGCGATGTTCCCCCGGTGCTGAGTCATGCGCTTCAGTCGGGTTTGGCCACGAGCGGCGTGCCGTCGAAACGGATGCCGGCCCAACCGTCCTGCATGAAGCGGCGGATGTTGGCGTGGTCGTTGCCGTCGGGGTGCTTCAGCACGTCGTCACGGTAGAAGCGGCCGAACAGCGGCAGTGTGTCCGCCGCGCTCAGGCCCTTGAGTTGAGCGAGCGCGAACAGGCGGCAGGAGCCGGCATTCTGACCCGCCTCGCTGACAACCGGGTCGGCGCCAAGGCCGTTGCTGAAGCGGGTAGGGGTGTAGTCGTAGTGCGCGTCGATATAAGCGATGACGTCTTCAAAGTCGGCGTCGCCGGCCGTCAGGCGGGCCAGCAGGTTCTGGAAAATCATGGCAATCCCGGGTCATTCAGGGTGCCGGGATGGTGACGGCTGGGCCCGGAGGCGGCAAGTGCCGCGATGGCCCGCGCGCGTGGCAGAAATGACAGATCGGCGTAAGCGCCGCCGCCCACCGCCGACCCGCCCCGGCGAGCCGGCACGGCGCCGCAACGCTCAGTGTGTGTGCTGGGCTCGGGCTTGCCGGCGCAGCTCATCTTCGATGTTGTGCAGCAGCTTGATGGTCTGCATCACGGTGTCGGCTTCGGTCAGGTCGTCCGGCATCATGTCGCGCTGGATGGCTTCCAGTTGTGTGATCTGGCGATGCAGGCTTTTGGGGTCCACATCTTTGAGGACAACGGTATAGGGCATCATGACAGTCTCCGTTCGGGTCGCGTGCCTCTTGGGTATAGACCAGCGCACCCGCTCCGGCCACCCATGTTGCAACAAGCCAACAGTCCGATCTGCTGCAAGAACCGGTGAAAACCGTCTTCCTTTTGGCCACTGGCGTCTGGCCGCTGCCGATACCAGCCAACGGACTCGGCCCGATCACACCCGGACTGCCAGGCTCGTGCGAATTCATTCGCATGCCCTTTCCATGCATGTGCGGTTGAGTCCGCACGGGCGAAGTGGCGGTTTTTTCGCGGCTAAAGCCGCTCCTACAAGAACTCGCGCCGCTTCGGGGCGCGCGACTCAGCGTGCTCCGCAAGAGACGGCGGTGTTTGCGGCAGGGCGCGCCCCTCTCCCCAGCCCTCTCCCGGAGGGAGAGGGGGCTACAGCGCCACGCCGTACAGGCGAGACAACAGCCCCGCCGCTGGAGCTGGAGCTGGAGCTGGAGCTGGAGCTGGAGCTGGAACTGGAGCTGGAGCTGGAGCTGGAGCTGGAGCTGGAGCTGGACCTGG
>JAUXNL010000307.1 GCA_030684415.1 Moraxellaceae bacterium
TATTTATGAAGCAGCTACACTCGTGTCATAGCACCGTTGCACTTCAGACTTGAATCCGCCTCTCCTGTAAACCAAGGGAAACCTTGAATATGTTGCATCAATTACGAACGAGATTCTTGTGATGGGTTCTGGTGGTGAGAATCGGACACGGGGGTGGGAATGATGAAGCAAATGACAATGGCGACCCTTCATCCCAATGCGGATAAATTTTCACAAAAGTTGTTCTTATAAAGGCAATTGTTAAGTTTTGTCCGCGCAAATTGACTCTGAGTCAAACCACCACACCATAACATTAGATATATAAATATGGTTATAAGTAACCAATGGCTTTACCGGCATTTGCGTAGGTACAAAGCAGGCTCGCCAGCTGCAGAGTATTCCTAAAAATATTTTCTTTGAAGAAAAGGATGCCCCATGTTTGCTGACTTCATCGCATGGACAACGCATTTGAACGAGACCAACCGGTTTGCTTTCGCCCTCGTCGTAGTAGCGCTGATGGCCGGAGTCGGGATTTTCTTTGCCATGGTTACTGAACTGGTGTTCAAGGCATTTGGAGTTCAGTCGGGCAAAGGCGAGCATCATCATTGAAAATTCCAGACAAATCCCAGGGAGAAAACTAAATGTTTGACTGGATTGTGTATCTGCCCATTTCGGGGACAGAAATCAACGGTTTTGCCTTGATATTGCTTGGATTTACCGTTGGTGTCATAGGTGGGTTCTTTGGCGTGGGTGGAGCCTTCATGGTTACGCCGGCGCTCAATGTGTTCGGTTTCCCGATGGCCTACGCCATCGGTACCGACATGGCCCATATCGCCGGCAAGTCGATTGTTGCGACGGCCAAGCACAGAAAATTCGGCAATGTGGACATCAAGCTCGGTGTGTTGATGATATTGGGAACGGTCATCGGCATTGAGCTCGGTGCAACACTGATCATGTGGCTGGAAAAAATTGGCCGCATCGGGCCGATTGTCAGGACGGTCTACGTCATTCTCCTGTTTGGCCTCGGCTTCTTCATGCTCTTCGAGTACATCAAGAATGCCCGCGGTGCTACCAAAGAAGGTGCTCCAGCCGATGTAGGCAAATCAAAGCTGGCGCAGCGGATGCAAAGCATCAACCTGCCGCCGATGATCGATCTCAAGGTTTCCGGCTTCAAAATATCCTTGTGGATCATCCTCGGGGTTGGCGCACTGACCGGTTTTCTCGCAGGGTTTCTCGGTGTCGGCGGCGGCTTTATCCGCATGCCCGCGCTCATGTACCTGATTGGTTCGCCAACCAAGGTGGCAGTGGGTACCGATCTGTTCGAGGTGATGTTCTCGGGTGCCTATGGCGCTTTTTCCTATGGCATGAAGGGTCGGGTAGAGATCCTCGCCGCTCTCATCATGCTGGTCGGCGCCGCGATTGGCGCTCAGATCGGGGCTACCGCGACGTTGTACGCGCGCGGGACGATTATCCGTCTTTATTTCGCCTACACAATGATTGCCGCGGGCGTTTCGGTCATCTTCAAGCACCTTTCCGAGCAGAACAAGGAGGTTTATCAGGCTGCCCTCAATGAATGGGCCAAGGCCACTAGCGGGCTGAGTGAAAAAATTGATGTTGGCATCTGGTTGCACAACAATAAGGAAGCGGTCAAGTTGTGGCTGGTGCAGCAGCCCGACACGATTCAACAGGCGCAAGCACTGGCCAAGATGTGGTCAACCTACTCGGGTATCCTGATGCTTGGTTCTGCCTGCGGATTGAGTGCCGTGATCATGTTCTGGCTGGTGCGCGGTGTATTGCGCGAGCGGGCAGAGGCACGGACGATTGAAACAGAATCAGGGGTGCTGGATGCGGCCAAGGATGCCATGGTTATTGCGGCCAGCTGCCAGCCTTCAGATTTACCCGCCATCCGTATGGGAGCGCAAATTGCGCGCGGTATGGGTGGGCAGACCACCCTGCTGGTTTGCGAGGAGGAAGGTGTCTG
>JAUXNL010000309.1 GCA_030684415.1 Moraxellaceae bacterium
ACCCGCGACAGCGCCTCGTCCAGCGGCACGTAGGCGTGGCCGTAGCGGCGGATGCCCTTTTTGTCGCCCAGCGCCTGCGCAAAGGCCTGGCCCAGCGTGATGCCGGTGTCTTCGGCGCTGTGGTGATCGTCGATGTGGGTGTCGCCTTCGCAGGTGATGTCGAGGTCGATCAGGCCGTGGCGCACGATCTGGTCGAGCATGTGGTCGAGAAAGGGCATGCCGGTGTTGAGCGAGCCCTTGCCGCTGCCATCCAGATCGATGGCGACGCGGATTTTGGTTTCATTGGTATTGCGAACCACAGTGGCCTGACGGGACATGGCAATGCTCAGAGGGAGGCGACGGATAAGGCGGCGATTATAGCGGCATTCCGCCGCCCCGGCAGCCGGCGCGCGCCAAAGGAGGCTTGTGCTAAGGTTCGCGCTTCCCCGCGATCTGCCTTGGAGTCGCCATGCCTGTAGCGGTTTCCCTTGCCACCTCCCCCTTCGCCCCCGGACTGCAGCAAGACTTGGCCCGCGTTTATGCGGACTCGCCCGAGTTCAGCTCGCCCGAAGAGGCCGCCACCGTGCTGGAAGGCGCCGTGGCCGCCGGCGAAACGTTGTACACCGGCCTCTTCAACGGCCGGCACATCGCCGCCGTGCTGGTGCGCGGCGAAGGCCTGGTGCGGCGCATGCGCTACCTGTGCGTGCACGACGCCACCCGTGGCCGCGGCGTGGCCGAGCGGCTGGTGGCCGAAGTGCGCCGGCTCGAAGCCGCGCAGGGCACCGAATGGCTAGAGGCCGATTTCGACCTGACACAAGAAGGCGTGCCCGAAATGCTGCTGGCCATGGGCTTCATTCCGCACGGGCAGGGCAACTACCGCTGCCTGCTGACGGCCTGACGCTAGCGCGCCAAGGCGGCCGGCCGGCCGTGTGGGCAAGCCTGCACGGTGGGGCGATATATAAAGAGTGGGAGAGGGCGGCGAGGCGCGCCGCGCCGTGGTGCCGATGGTTTGCAATGCGCGACGGGCGCCCCCTACAATCGCGTCCCGGCAGACAGGCTCCCCGCCTGTGGCCATGCCGGGACGCAAAAGCGGGCGTCGTATAATGGTAATACCCTAGCTTCCCAAGCTAGAGCCGTGGGTTCGATTCCCATCGCCCGCTCCACTGTATTACAAGGGTTTTACAGGGTAGGGAATCATCGCAATGATGGTTCTGACGCTACTGGTAAGA
>JAUXNL010000316.1 GCA_030684415.1 Moraxellaceae bacterium
GTTTATTGCAATCCTTTGCCATGGGAAATTATTGAATGGGATAGAGCGGCAGCTCTTCCTGGACCTGGATTCTGAGGAGACAAAAATGAACTTAGCAATACTTCCAAATCTTTTTGAATATCAAAATTTATCTGAAAATGACAAAATAGGTTTTTGCAATCGAATAAGCGAGTTAAAAAGTTCCGCGGAAGAGCTAATTTCTCTTGCCCCTAAAGATGAGAAAACTTTATTTTGTGAACTTGAGTCAATTGAGCAAGACTTCAGAAATTTGCAAGAATTTTGTATGGAAACAGAGACAAAATGGACAATACACCACTCATGGTCATTTCTTTACTCTCCAAAATCATTGCATGATAAAATACTAAATAGTATAGAGTTGGCAATTGATGAAGCCCACCCAAAGCTGAGTGATGATTTTCATGATCACATTCATTATATGAAGCGGTTGGCGAGCGCACTATCAAATTCTGTTGATATTTTATTTTTATCTGATGACACGGAAGAAGGTCTCGTAAATTTGTTTTCAATCGATATTTTGGCTACGCAAATTTTATCTTCTTTATATAAGTTAAGGATCAATTCATCGGTTCTGCGATGACTAAATGATGTAATTGCAAATGACGCAATACAACATAGCGCATATGACTCCCACCACAATATCTTCATTGCAAAGCAAGCCCCCAGAGGCACGCCACAGCCTTGTAGGTGCCAGTGGGTAAAACAGAAGGATGCATTAAAGCCGCATGAGCCGACTCCAATCATGACTCCCACCGAGCCGTTTATTTATTGCAAATAATACTGTAGTTACCACGAAATATGTACCTGCAAATGGCGCCCCAGCAATATGATTTGATATTTAATACGGAGATTAATATTTAAATATGAAATATATTACTGGCGAGACTGTTGAAGTTGGTGACTTGGTTTTAATTGAAAGAGGTAGGACACCTGGAGTAGTTCATGCGATTGTGGAGTCGCTCCAACAAATGATTGAGTGGGGAGTGGATGAAGCAGGGCTGTCAATCAAGTCAGAACCATTTGGCTTGGTTTTTTGGCCCACATCAGAGGCTGAAAATCCGGTAATTTTTAATGGACGAAAAAAGCCAACTTACACGGATTAAATGTAGAGGCTTCGATCTGGTCAAACAGTTCCCGGGCTTTGGTGGCGCCTGTCAGACAAAGCTTTTCAATCCAGTTGTCGCGTTAATTTTCCAAACAACTGATTGAGACGGGACGGCTTTCATCTCCAGCCATGTCATGCTGTATGCAACTGGAAAAATTGATTCAAGCAGCTTCTCCAAGGGTGATATAACGCTATACATATTCGCCCAAAGCGCTGCATTAAATTACGGTGACTTATGAGCGCACGATACTTGAATGTAGATTGTATTATAAAGTCGCGCTTCGTCCTTGATGATCTCGTCACATCTTTGGGCAAAGATGTGTTTGTTGTTTGGAGCGAATATCAAGATGCGGAGCATGCCATTTGCCTTGAGACAAACCTACTAAACACCGAGCATCCCACAGAAGATATTGCAGAGTTTTTGCGCTTATTTTCAGAACTCCCACTCGAGAAATTGCACTGCCTAAGTAACTGTCATGAAAAAAAGTTCGATATTGGCTTTGAAGGTGACACGGAAGGGGAAGGCTTGGATACTTCGATTGAATCAGCGCTTGTCGGGAAAATTTCTAATCTTGGCTTTTCAATAAGTATTCGGATATACCCTAGAAGTAGAGCGAGTCCATCATGTATATAGAGCCACTCTCCAGCATAAGGGGCTTTAAAAATGAATTGCCCATCATGCAATAGAAAATTAAACCCATTCGTACTGCGAGAGCACTTAAAATGCAATCACTGTGGCGAAGAGCTGAAAATAAATTTCAATAAATATGCGGTCACAGCACCGCTTGTTATTGCAACCTTCATAGAAATATTTTTATCACCGCCATGGATTCATGCGCTTTTTATCATGATTTTCGCAGCAGCTATATCTTTAATCATATTTTTCTCCGGAAATGTAATTAGAAAATGAGATCAACGGCCAGCTACAGGGCGACCTGGCCGGCGCACGCATGACGGCAACGGACTGCTCACCGCCAACACCGTGCCCGGCGAGCTGACACAGGGCTTTGCCCATAACGAAGCCGACCGCCTTGTCGGCCTGACCGATGTGCCGAACAGCGCCCTGTCGCAAACCCTCCAGTACGACGTGCTGGACTGTCTGACCAACGCCACCAACAGCTTCGGCGCCGCAGCCTTCAGCTACACCGCACACAGCGTGTCACTACGTCACAAGGCACCGACAGCCAGCAGACCGTGATCTGGCGCCGGGACAGCGCGCCCTTCGGCGACAGCCGTCGTGACGCATCGGCGCGCAGCCCAGACGTGGCGCCCGCCTACCCGCAGGGAGCGGCGTCCTCTACAATCCCGGACTTTCCCGGCCATGCGAGCCCGCCCGTGAGCAACCAGCCCTTTCAGGACACCATGTCGGACCAGTACGTGCACTGGTTCCGCAACTCGGCCCCTTACATCAACGCGCACCGCGGCAAGACCTTTGTGCTGCTCTTCGGTGGCGAGGCGGTCAATCACGAGAATTTCCGCAACATCGTGCACGACATTGCCCTGCTGCACTCGCTGGGCATCCGGCTGGTACTGGTGCACGGCGCCCGCCCGCAAATCGATGAAAATCTGGTCGAGTACGGCCTGACCACGCCTTTCCACAACGGCCTGCGCGTCACCACGCGTGAAGCCTTGCGTTGCGTGCTTGATGCCGTCGGCTCCATCCGCCTGGAAGTGGAAGCCCTGCTGTCCATGGGCCTGGCCAACTCGCCCATGTTCGGCGCGCGTATCGACGCCGTCTCCGGCAACTTTGTCACCGCCCGCCCCTATGGCGTGCGCGACGGCGTGGACTTCTGCCTCACCGGTGAAGTGCGCAGCATCGACGAAGAAGCCATCAGCAAAAATCTGGCGAACCGCCACATCGTCATCCTCGGACCCACCGGTTACTCCACCACTGGCGAAGTCTTCAACCTGCTGGCCGAAGACGTGGCCGTGAGCACGGCGATTGCGCTCAAGGCCGACAAGCTCATCTGCCTTGGCGAGCACGAAGGCATTCAGGGAGACGACTCGCGGCTGCTGCGCGAAATGATTCCCAACGAAGTCGACCAGTACCTGCGCGGTCGCGCCATCGACAGCGAATTGCTGCGCCACATGCAGGCGGCCAGTGGGGCTTGTCGCGAAGGCGTGAAGCGCGTGCACATCATTTCCTATGCTCGCGATGGTGCGTTGCTGCAAGAGCTGTTCACGCGTGATGGCTCCGGCACGCTGATCACACACGACCCCTACGAAGAAATCCGTACGGCAGAAATCGAAGACATCGGTGGCATGCTCGAACTCATGCGCCCGCTCGAAGAAGAAGGGATTCTCGTGCGCCGTTCACGCGAGCGCCTGGAAACAGAAATCGACCATTTTGTGGTGATCGAGCGCGACGGCATGATTGTCGGCTGCGCGGCGCTCTATCCGTTGCCGCCCGATGAGAAAAACCCGGCCTCGGGTGAAATTGCCTGTGTTGCCGTGCACCCGAACTATCGCAAGGGCGACCGCGGCAGCGAGCTGCTGGAGTTCCTGGAAAAGCGGGCCGCCAGCAAAGGCCTGCGCAAATTGTTCGTGCTGACCACGCGCACCGCGCTGTGGTTTATCGAGCATGGATTTGCACAGGTGCCGGTGGATGACCTGCCGACCGAACGCAAGTCGCTGTACAACTTCCAGCGCAGCTCGCTGGTGTTCAGCAAAAACCTTTGAACGCCCCCCCCGCAGGGGTGGCTTTAGCCGTGATGCGTTCCGTCTGCATACAGCGGATGGCCTATCGCGGCTAAAGCCACTCCTACGGGATGCACCCCGGCAGCAACCCTGCCACCGACCCACATCACGAATCACGTTTCCGCCACAGGTACCCGATCATGAGCGACACAGAGAACAAGAACCTCCGCAAGTATTCTTCGCAAGTGGTCGACGGCATCGAAGCCGCCCCCGGCCGCGCCATGCTGCGCGCTGTCGGCTTCACCGATGAAGATTTCAAAAAGCCGCAGATCGGGATTGCCAGCACCTGGGCCATGGTCACGCCCTGCAACATGCACATCAACAAACTCGCCGAAGAAGCCGGACGCGGTGCCGACGCCGCTGGCGGCAAGTCGGTCATCTTCAACACCATCACCATTTCCGACGGCATCGCCAACGGCACGGAAGGCATGAAGTATTCGCTGGTATCGCGCGAAGTGATCGCCGACTCCATCGAAACCGTGGTCGGCTGCGAAGGCTTCGACGGCTTGGTGGCCGTGGGTGGCTGCGACAAGAACATGCCCGGCTGCATCATCGGCATGGCACGCCTGAACCGCCCAGCCATTTTTGTTTACGGCGGCACCATCAAACCGGGTTATGGCCACACCGACATCATTTCCGTGTTCGAGGCCGTGGGCCAGCACGCACGCGGCGACATCAACGAAATCCAGGTGAAGCAGATCGAGGACACGGCCATTCCCGGCCCGGGCTCTTGTGGTGGCATGTACACCGCCAACACCATGGCGTCCGCCATTGAAGCGCTGGGCATGAGCCTGCCGGGTTCGTCCGCGCAAGACGCCATCGGCAGCGACAAGGCCTCCGATTGCTACCGCGCCGGCCAGCAAGTGCTGGAGCTGCTGAAACAAGACCACAAGCCGCGCGACATCATGACCAAAAAGGCCTTCGAGAATGCCATCCGTGTGGTGATCGCACTCGCCGGCTCCACCAATGCCGTGCTGCACCTGATCGCCATGGCCAATGCCTGTGAAGTGGATCTCACGCTCGACGACTTCGTGCGCCTCGGCAACATCACGCCGATGGTGGCCGACCTGCGTCCGTCCGGGAAATACATGATGAGCGAGCTGGTCGCCATCGGCGGCATCCAGCCCCTGATGAAGCGCATGCTCGATGCCGGCATGCTGCACGGCGACGTGATCACCGTCACCGGCCGCACCATGGCCGAAAACCTGGCCAATGTGCCGGACTATCCGGCGGGCCAGCAGGTCATCTACCCCTTCGACAAACCGATCAAAAAAGATTCACACCTCGTGATCCTGAACGGCAATCTCGCGCCCACCGGCGCCGTCGCCAAAATCACGGGCAAAGAAGGCCTGCGTTTTGAAGGCACCGCACGCGTTTACGAAAGTGAAGAGCATGCCTTGAGCGGCATTCTCGATGGCGAAGTGAAAGCCGGCGATGTCATCGTCATCCGCTACGAAGGCCCCAAGGGCGGCCCGGGCATGCGCGAAATGCTCTCGCCTACCTCCGCCGTCATGGGCAAGGGCCTCGGCAAAGACGTCGCCCTGATCACCGACGGCCGTTTCTCCGGCGGCAGCCACGGCTTTGTGGTCGGCCACGTCACGCCGGAAGCGTTTGAAGGCGGCCCCATCGCGCTACTCGAAAACGGCGACCGCATCACCATCGACGCCGAAACCCGCGTGATCTCCGTCGACGTAACCGACGCCGATCTGGCCACCCGCCACGCCAAGTGGGTGCGCCCCGCACCGAAATACACCCGCGGCGTCCTCGCCAAATACGCCAAAACCGTCAGCAGCGCCTCCGAAGGCGCCGTCACCGACAAATACCTCTGACCCCAACCGCGTGCCTGCAACCCGCCACAGTTGCAGGCACGCCCACTGAAATCGCTGTTCCTGGGGATACGCGAAGCATCACGGAACTGGAGGCAGATTCATCACTGGAAGCCTTCGTTACAGAGCTTCTAGGTAATGTTTGGGGAAGGAGGCGTGCCGCTGGCGACGCTCTGAAATCGGTAAGTTACACAGTTGGTTTGACAGTCCGCCACCCCGAAACACCCCTCTCAGGCCACCCTCTCCACCTGCGCCCTACACTTCCCGCCTTTAGCTTTTAGCTCCCCGATCATCCTCCCAACGCCCAACACACCACCCCGCGCGCCACCATCCGCCGCCAACAACACTCCAACCCACCGCGCCTGCACACACCAAACCCTGCAACAACACAGTACCCCGCAGTAAAGCTCCCCGCAGGGGGCCGCTTTCTTTGCTTCTTTCTTTGCGGCGCAAAGAAAGAAGGCCCGCCGCAGGCGCACCGCCAGCGCAGCAAAGCAGCAGAAGCAACCCCGTCGAAGCACCTCACCCCAAAGCGAGACACACTAAAAATCCCCGCACTCCCGGGCAGTTGCCAAAGCAACGCAGCAGCCCCCGTAAACCCCGCCCTATCGAACCTACATCCCTCACCACAGCACAGCCCCCCGCAGGAGGCCGCATCCAGCTTCTTTCTTTGCGGCGCAAAGAAAGAAGGCCCGCCGCCGGCGCACCGCCAGCGCAGCAAAGCAGCAGAAGCAACCCCGTCGAAGCACCTCACCCCAAAGCGAGACACACTAAAAATCCCCGCACTCCCGGGCAATGGCCAAAGCAACCGCCCAGCCCCCGTAAACCCCGTCCTCCGCCACCCACTCCCCAGCTACCTTCCCCCACAGCACTCCCCATACCCACCCGCCCGACGGCCCCCACCAGAGCCCACCGACTCCACGAACCCCACAACGCAGTGCTACCCTCAGACACACCGCAGGCCACCACCAACAGGCCCGCCCGACCACCACACCTCAAGGACGCTCCATGCCTGTCACCCGCCTCCGGCTGTGTGCAAGCATCCTGCTCGTTGCACTGTTGCCAGTGACGGCACAGTCGCGACCGGACCCCGGCCGCCCGACCTACACGATTGCCATGGTGCCGGTGCTCACCCCCACCGACATTCACCGCCGCTGGCAGCCCCTGCTGGAGCAACTGGCGCGCGACAGCGGCCTGGCGCTGCGCTTCCGCTATTACGAAAACAGCGAGAGCTTCGAGGCCGCCATCGCCAACGGTGAGCCGGACTTCGCGCTGCTCGGGCCTTGGCAGCTCTGGCAAAACCGCCAGCAATACCGGCCCCTGCTGCACTTCGGGCGCCCACTGACCGGCCTTGTCATGGTGCGCAACGACAGCCCGGTGCAATCGCTCACGGATTTGCGCAAGCGCAGCCTGGGCATGCCCGATGGCAACGACCTGCCCTCGGGCGTACTGATGCGCCAGCAACTGCATGAACATAAAACCGAGCCTCGCATCGTGCCCACACGCACGCATGCGAATGGCTTGCGCAGTGTTCTGCTCGGTCGTGTCGATGCCGTTTCCACGAACAACTACAGCCTGCTCCTGCTCGCCCCCGACATGGCGGCACAACTGCGTGCCATCCACGAAACACAGCCACTGCCGCCCCCCGCGCTGGCCGCGGCCCGGCGCTTGCCGCCCGACATTGCTGCCAGCGTGCTGAATGCCCTGCTCGACCTGCAAAAAGAACGATCGCCACTGCTTGGCCCCATGCTGATGCACGATATCGTCGAAGCCGATCTGGAGCGTGACTACGGCATGCTGGAACGACTCCCCGTCAACGAGGCCGCACATGAAGCTCGCTGACACGCTGCGTAATGTCGCCTTGCGTTTGCTGCCCCGCGGCTTCAATCAACAAGTGGCGGCGCTCTCGGCGTTGTCGCTGATCGTGGCACTGACCGTTTTCGGTTATGTGATTTATCAGAAGCAAAAATCCCTGCAGGAAGAATCCGCGCTGGCACGGGCCAACATCGTCATTCGCAATTTTGCAGCCGCTTCATACCGCGACATCCTGCTCGGCAACTACGATGAAATCCGCGAGCTGCTGCTGCACACCGCAGAATTCCCTGAAGTCCGCCAGATTGTTGTCACCGACAATCAGGGTCGGGTCATCAGCGACGTGCAACATCAGCCAGGCCAGTTACCGGAAGAGCATTTCGAGCGCAAAGAAATGACCCCGCCCCGTAACGGCGCCACTACCCAGTTGCGCAGTGGCGATGTTTATGAAATCTGGCAGCCGGTCGCCGACCAAGGCTGGGTCTTCATGCGCTATGACTACTCCGCCGAATCTGCACGTTATCTTGCCGTGCTGCGCGCCGAAATCGGCACCGGTCTTTTGCTGGCGATTTTTTCTGCGCTGTACTTTCTTGGCCTGCTGCATCGACCGATTGACCAGCTGCGTCGACTGATTGCTTTTGCGCAGGGCATGGATGTGTATCAAGAGCGCCGGGAAATCCATGTGCGCTCCTTCACGCGCGAAATCAACGAACTGAATGACGCACTGAACCAGTCTGCAGACCGCCTGTTTGAGCAAAGCCAGAAAATCCTGCGCTCGGAAGCGCAGTACCGCAGCGTGGTCAACAGCGTTCGCGAAGTGATTTACCAGACCGACTTGCAGGGCCGATGGACCTTTCTCAATCCGGCTTGGGAAGAAATCACCGGCTATAGCGTGGCCGAATCACTGGGCCGGCCCAGCGTCAGCTACTCCCACCCTGACGATTTGCAGGCTTCCATCAACGCCCTGCTGCCGGTGCTGCATATGGAGGTGGACAGCACGCGCGTCGAAGCGCGCTTTGTCACCCGCAGCAAATCCATCCGCTGGGCCGAGGTCTGGGCGACCATCCTGCGCGACGAGCACGGCCAACCCATTGGCACCTCCGGCACCATCAACGACATATCGGCGCGCAAGGAAGCCGAGCTCGCGCTCATTGCAGCGAAGGATGCGGCCGAATCGGCAACGCAGGCCAAAAGCCAGTTCCTCGCCACCATGAGCCACGAAATCCGCACCCCCATGAATGGCGTGCTCGGCATGGCGCAACTGCTGCTCGAAACCGACATGAGCGCCGAGCAGCGCGATTATGTCCGCACGTTGTATCACTCCGGGCAATCGCTACTCACCATCATCAACGACATTCTCGACTTCTCGAAAATCGAAGCTGGCAAGCTCACCATCGAAGCGATTCCTTTCGATCTGGCGCAAGCCGTGGAAGATGTCAGCGATCTGCTGCTGCCGCAAATACAGGAAAAAGGCATCGAGCTGGTAATTCGCCACGCGCCAGACTGCCCCCGCCTGCTGCTCGGCGATGTCGGACGCATTCGCCAGATCCTGCTCAACTTTCTCGGCAACGCGGTGAAATTCACGAGTGCCGGCCATGTGCTGATCGACGTCAGCGCCGACAACACCACGCCTGACTCGGCGCTGATCCGCCTGTCCGTCACCGACACCGGCATCGGTATCCCGAAAGACAAGCAGGCACAACTGTTCGAACAGTTCACCCAAGCCGATGCCTCCACCACACGCCGCTTTGGCGGCACCGGGCTCGGCCTGGCCATTTCCAAAGCGCTGGCAGAACTCATGGGCGGTTATGTCGGCCTCGACAGTGATGGCGAGCAGGGCTCCACGTTTTACGCCGTACTGCCCCTCACGCGGCAGAGCGTGCACGAAAGCCCCGTACGTCCGTCCGAACTGCAAGGCGTGCGCACCCTGATCGTGGATGATCTGGCCGTGAACCGGCGCATATTGCGTGAGGCGCTCACCGCCCACGGCCTGCGCGTTGAGGAGGCCGGCAGCCTTGCCGAGGCACTGCAGACCCTGCGCAGGGCGGCCGACAGCCGTGATCCGGTGCAACTGGCCCTGCTCGACTTTCAGTTGCCCGATGGTGAGGGCAGCGCGCTGGCCACACGGCTGCACGACGACCCGGTATTTCATCAGACGCGCTGCGTGCTGCTGAGTTCCGGCCCGTTGCGCAGCGCGCCAGACGCACTCAAGGCGGCCGGCATCCGCTTGGTGATGCCCAAGCCGGTACGGCTGCCGCAACTGGTGCAAGAGTTGTGTCATCTGGTCAATGCCCAGGCCCGCCCGGCACTGCCCCGCGCCGAAGAAGCCAGCGGGCTCTCGGCTGATGCCCTGCAACCCGGTCTGCGTGTGCTGCTGGCCGAAGACAATGCGGTCAACCAGAAAGTGGCGGCCCGCATGCTCGAAAAGATGGGCGTGCTGGTCGATGTGGCCAACAACGGCCTGGAGGCGGTGCGCATGTGCCTGCAGTTCCGCTATGACCTCGTGCTCATGGACTGCCAGATGCCGGAAATGGATGGCTATGCCGCCACCCGCGAAATACGCCGCTTGCAGGCGCTCTCGGCCAGCCCGCGTGGCGTGCCGGTGATCGCGCTGACCGCCAACACGCTGGAAGGCGACCGCGAGCGCTGTCTGGAGGCGGGCATGAACGACTTCCTCGGCAAGCCCATCCGCCAGCAAGACTTGCTGGCACTGCTGCTACGCCACAACCGCGCGGCGTCCGGCGCCGATACCGCC
>JAUXNL010000321.1 GCA_030684415.1 Moraxellaceae bacterium
ATGACGCGGCAGGCGATTTCGCCACGGTTGGCGATCAGGACTTTGGAAAATGCCATGTCAGCTCTCTTTGTTTTCTCCCTCTCCCCGCAGGCGGGGAGAGGGCCGGGGTGAGGGGTGATGGTCTGGCTGAAGCCCCTCACCCCAACCCTCTCCTCATGTATCGGGAGAGGAGGAGTACCCGCTTGCTGAAAAGCATTTTTCAGCAAGCGGGTACTCCAAATTTTCATTCCGCCCAGTTGGCGGGGCGTTTTTGCACGAATGCCATCGTGCCCTCGGCACCTTCCGGGCCGGCGACAGCGCGCGCGAACTGGCGCGCCGCATCGTCGAGCAGGCTTTCCAGCGGTTCGTGACCGACACGGTGCAGCAGGGCTTTGGTTGCACGATTGGCGCCGGGCGCGCATTTGCGGATTTGCGCCAATGTCGTGTCCAGTGCGGCGTCCAGTGCCGCCGAATCCGCCACTGCTTCGTGCACGATGCCGACGCGCGCCGCTTCGGCGCCATTGAAGCGAGCGCCGAGCAGTGCGAGACGGCGTGCCTGCGTGAGGCCGACACGCTGCACCACAAACGGCGCAATTTGCGCCGGCAGAATGCCAAGACCGGTTTCCGGCAAGCCGAACTGCGTGCTCTCCAGGGAAATCGCCACATCAGACACACAAGCAAGGCCGAAGCCACCACCGAGCACGGCGCCTTCCAGCACGGCAATCACCACCTGTGGCGCGTGATCAACTTGTGTGATCAGGTGACCAAAGGCGCGGTTGAGTTCGGCATACGCCTCATCATTACCGCTTTGCACCGCCTGCATACGCGCACCGGCCATGTCCTTGATGTCGCCACCGGCACAGAAATGGCCACCCGCACCACGCAGCACCACGGCACGAATGCTGTCGCTCTGCGCGATGGCGCTGAACACAGCACGCAATTCCTGCGTCATTTGCAGACTCATGGCGTTGCGCGATTCTGGCCGGTTCAGCGTGATGTGCAGCACAAAGCCGTCTTCACGCAAGACCAGGGTTTCAGTGGTGGGCAAACTCATTTCAAGAGGCTCCTGGATTTCTTTCTCATTGCCCGCTCAAGAGCGGGCAATGGCTAAGGGACTGCCTTTATGTCACTGCAGTGACGATTTCAGGGCTGAGCTACACGCCAACCTTCACCCCAGCCCTCACCCCAACCCTCTCCCGGCAGGAGAGGGGCAAACGCGTCGCTCTCCTGTCGGGGACAATCACTCCGCTTTTTTCTTCTTGCCGGGCAGGATGTTCATCAGCTTGCAGATGATGCCGAGCATGATTTCGTCGGCACCGCCGCCGATGGATGCCAGACGGCCATCGCGATAGAGCTGGCCTGCCGGGTTGTCCCACATGAAGCCCATGCCACCCCAGTATTGCAGGCAGGAGTCGGACACTTCGCGAATCAGGCGGCCGGCTTTCAGCTTGGCCATGGACGCGAGCTTGGTGACATCTTCACCGGCGATATGCGCCTCGGTGGCTTGATAGACCAGAGCACGCAAACATTCGATTTCGGTTTGCAGTTCGGCCATGCGGAAATGGATGACCTGATTGTCGATCAGCGGCTGGCCGAAGGTGGTGCGTTGGCGGCAGTACTCGATGGTGGCGTCCACCACGCTCTGCAAGCCACCGAGGGCATTGGCCGCGCCCCAGAGACGCTCTTCCTGGAACTGCATCATCTGCATCATGAAGCCCATGCCTTCAGCGCCGATGCGGTAGCGTTGCGGTACGCGCACGTTGTCGAAAAAGACTTGCGCAGTGTCAGAAGAGCGCATGCCGAGCTTGTCGA
>JAUXNL010000329.1 GCA_030684415.1 Moraxellaceae bacterium
GTGGCGAGTGCAGTGGCGAGCGTCGCCATGAGCGCCTGCTGCACGGCCGGCGGCCATTGTGTGACCGACTCCAGTGTCGCCATGGCCAGCAAGGCGAGGCCGGTGACGGTAATGGCCAGCCCGCCGAGGCGGCGTGTGCGGCGGTTATCAAGAATGAGCGTCTGGCGAAGGACGAGCAGGGCGGTGGTCATGAAAGGCTCCTCCTTTATGGATGCCGTCATGTGGTGCGGCTGTTGTGTGCTGGTTGCCATGTGATGGCAGGTATGGGGCGAGTATGGCGAGCCGCCTTGCATCGCTTAAATTGATTGTTCAG
Source organism: Moraxellaceae bacterium (assembly GCA_030684415.1). Taxonomy (GTDB): domain Bacteria; phylum Pseudomonadota; class Gammaproteobacteria; order Pseudomonadales; family Moraxellaceae; genus UBA2031. The sequence goes on from JAUXNL010000329.1 coordinate 314, forward strand.
TAGAAGTCGATTGGCAATCGCAATGGTAGCGGCTGATCCGGTCGCGCCGGCCATGGGCCGCCGGCCGTTGCCGCTCATCTTTTGACCCTTTTCGCCCCCTGATCTGACCTCCGGGGTCATGGGGTGACGCCCCCGGCCGTCCTAGCATGCGCCGTGTCATGACCCGCCAGCCTCTGGCCGTCGGCGTCGAAAACAACAAGACATCTTCCCGGAGGGATACTCATGCGTACATTGCAGAAGACTTTGGCTGGCCTCGCCCTGCTCTCGGGCAGCCTGGTGGCTGGCACCGCCAGTGCCGACACTTACGTTTTCATCACCAACACCACGCCGGAAGCGGTCAGCGTCTCGGTGCACCACCATGGCAGCCGTACGCTGGCCAACGGTAGCGAATGGGCGCAGGAAGCCACCAGCATCGGCCCCTACGAGACCAAGCGCGTGTTGCGCTACAACCGTTACTGGGGCGTGAAGAGCGGCCACACCTACAACTTTGATACCCGTGTCACCGTCGGCGGCTCGACCGTGGTCATGAAGCAGACCATGACCGGCACCTGGACGGGCAGCAACATCAAGCACGGGGCATCCGGCGCCGACTTCAGCTCGCCGTGGTACAGCAACCGCAACGTGTACAGCTTCAACACCAGCTACCGCAGCCGGCCCTCGGAAACGGCGTTCAAGGCCGAGTACACCGGCGGCTACGACGACTTCCACTACACCATCCACAACAAGACGCCGGTGGAGCCGGTCTCCGGCAGCAACGCGCTCAAGGTGCTGAGCTACAACATCTATGCGCTGCCGATGGTGTCGACGCTGATCGACGAGCGCCTCGGCCAGCTCCCGCAGAACCTCAAGGGCTATGACGTCATCCTCTTCCAGGAAGCGTTTTCCTCGTCGCGCACCAGCATGCTGAACGCGCTGCGCGCCGAATACCCCTACCAGACCCATGTGCCGAAGATCTCCTACAACGGCATCAACGTCTTTGACAGTGGCGTGCTGGTGGCCAGCCGCTATCCCATCGTGAAGACGGCCGACTTCATCTATCCGGACTGCAGCGGCACCGACTGTTTCGCCGACAAGGGCATCATCTATGCCGAGGTCATCAAGGGCGGCAAGTCCTACCATGTGACGTCGACACACGTCGCCTCCTTTGACACGAATGAGGCCCGCGCACTGCGCCAGGTGCAGTTCCAGCAGATGCGCGCGCTGGTTGATGCACAGAGCGTCCCGAGCTTCGACGCGGTGATGTTCGGCGGCGACTTCAACGTCAACAAGCTGATCTTCCCGACCGACTATGCGCAGATGCTGGCCAACCTGAACGCCACCAATCCGGTGGCCACCGGCTGGACTGCTTCCACCTTCGATCCGCGCATCAACACGCTGGCCGGTCGTGCCGGCTCCGGCGGCACCGCAGTGGAGTACCTGGACTATGTGGTGACCTCGAACACCCATCGCCAGCCGGTCTCGGCTCGCAACGACGTGCGCATCATCCGTTCGGCGGCCGCGCCGGTATTCATGACTTGGGACCTCTCGGACCACTTCCCGGTGATGGGTGAGTTCGCCTTCGCGCCGTAATCGCGCCGCGGTCGTCCCCCCGCCCCACCAGATGGAGCGGTGGGCGGACGACCGGGCGTGCCGGTGAAGAGGCGAGGGGGGAGAATCATTTGCCATGTCACGACGTCATCTTCTACTCACGGCTGCGATGGCAGCCGTGTTCGTTTTGGTGGTGGCCCTCGGCCTCTGGCTGCGTCCCGATGACGCGGCGTCCGGGGCTGCAGGCCTGGCCGCTGGACCGGGCGCGTCCGCGTCCGCGGGCGATGGCGGCGGCGAGGCCGCGATGAGTGCTGCCGCGCGCGAGCAGGCACGCGTCAGCGCGCTGGCCGATCGCTTACGCGCGTTGCGTCGCCAGTCCGGCAACCTGCCGCGCCTGTTGGAAGACCTGCGTGCCGACTGCGACAGCGAGGCCGCCTGCCGTGTGCTGATCGATGCGGCGCTGGCCGAAATCGGTGATCCCGCCTTCACGGCCATGCTGAACCGCCTGCTCGACCGCCTGCCGGCCTACGAGGCGGCCATGCAGTCCACCGTGATGTCCATGCAGACGCCGCCGCGCGAGCGCTATGCGCGCATCGACGCGCTGCGCCAGCAGATTCTTGGCGTCGCCGAGACCGAGTTCGCTTTCGGTCAGGAGCGCGCCTTTGCCGAATTCCAGTTCAGCTACGGCGAGTTGCTCGCGCGTGCCGACAGTCTTTCGCCAGCGCAGCGGTTGGCCGAACTCGAGCGCCTGCGTCAGGACGCTTGGGGGTCGCATGCGGCGGCGTTGGCCGCCGTCGAGGGTCGTGACGGCGCCTATGCGCGTGAGCTTGAGCTGTTGCTGGCCGGGGTTAGCGATGCCGCTGCGCGCGAGCGCCTCACTGCTCAGGTGCGGGCCCGTCACTACAGCGCCGAGGAAGCGGCGCAACTGGCCGCGCGCGACCGCGAGCTGGCCAGTCAGCAGCAGCAGGTGATGGATTACCAGAAGGAGCTGGCCGCGCTGAAGCAGGCCATGGAGGTCGAACGTGCCGGCATGCCGGCCGCGCAATGGGAGGCGCTCTACGAGTCGCGCGTGACGGCGCTGCGCCTCAAGCATTTCCCCTGAGGCACTCTTCGATTCACGATGTCCCCGGTACATTTCCTGCAGGCATGACGGCAGTGGCCCAGCACGCGCGGTATCATCGCGCCATGCCGGCCTGATGGCCGCCGCCATGGGGGCGGCCGAGCAGCGAGGATGTCGTCACCGTGGAACACGCTCACAGCTTTTTGCAGGACCTGGCCATCATCATGCTGGTGGCCGGTGTCATCACCGTGATTTTCCACCGCCTCAAACAGCCGGTGGTGTTGGGTTATATCGTCGCCGGCATGGTGGTCGGGCCGTATACACCGCCGCTGCCGCTGGTGACCGACCGCAATACCATCCAGTTGCTGGCCGAATTGGGCGTAGTGTTCCTGCTGTTTTCACTGGGGCTGGAATTCAGCCTGCGCAAGCTGAAAAAAGTCGGGGCAACGGCTGTTGTTGCCGCGCTTACTGAAATCATCCTGATGCTGTGGCTGGGTTACGAGATCGGCCGCGGGTTTGGCTGGAGCGAGATGGACTCGCTGTTTCTCGGCGCCATGCTTGCCATTTCCTCCACCACCATCATCGTCAAGGCGCTGGATGAGCTGGGGCTCAAGCGCGAGCGCTCTTCGCAGGTGATTTTCGGCATCCTCATTGTGGAAGACGTGCTCGCGATTGCCATCATCGCGCTGTTGTCGGGCATTGCCATTACCGGTTCGGTGAGCGCCGGTGCAGTGGCCGGCACAGTGGGCAAGCTCGGCATATTCCTCGTGGTGTCCCTACTGCTCGGTCTGCTGGTGATTCCACGGCTGCTGGGCTTTGTGGCGTCGTTCAAAAGCCGTGAAATGCTGCTGGTGACGGTGCTGGGCATTTGCTTCGGCTTTTGTCTGCTGGTCACCAAGCTGGGCTACAGCATGGCGCTGGGGGCTTTCGTGATCGGCGCCATCATGGCGGAAGCGCGCGAAATCAAACTGATCGAGCGCCTGATCGAGCCTCTGCGCGACATGTTCAGCGCCATTTTCTTTGTCGCCATCGGCATGTTGGTCGACCCGGGTGTGCTGGTGGAGTATGCCGTGCCCATCGTGGTGATCAGTGCCGTGGTGGTGGTGGGGAAAATCCTCAGCTGCTCCATCGGTACGTTTGCCGCTGGCAACGATGCGCGCACCTCGCTACGCGTTGGCATGGGGCTGGCGCAGATTGGCGAGTTCTCGTTCATCATCGCATCGCTCGGTCTGGCGCTCGGCGTGACGAGCCACTTTCTGTATCCGGTAGTGGTCGCGGTGTCGGCCATCACCACTTTGCTCACGCCCTATCTCATCCGCAGTGCCGACGGCAGTGCCGATCTCATCAAGCGCGTGGCACCCGTGAGCTGGAGCACGAACCTGCATTTGTACAGCGAATGGTTGCAAAGCCTGCGCCCGGCCGAAGGCTCTGTGATTGCTGCCATGGTGCGGCGCATTCTTGTGCATGTGCTGCTGAATTTTTGCGTGGTGGGCGGCGTGTTTCTGGCCGGCGCGTGGTTCATGCGCCAAGCTGAGTATGCGCACTGGTTCGACGGCGTGCCGATGGCCTGGCGCGCCACGCTGTCCTGGGCCATCTGCCTGCTGCTGTCGTTGCCGTTTCTGGTGGCGGCCTACCGCAAGCTCGAAGCGCTGGGCATGATGCTGGCCGAAGTGAGTGTGTCCGCGGAGCGTGCCGGCCAGTACACCTTGCGCCTGCGCCGGCTGATTGCCGCCGCCTTGCCCGTGGTGTCGCTGATCTTGATGTTGTTGCTGGTGTCGGCGCTGAGTGCCAGCATTCTGCCGCCCTTCCATCTGCTGGTGATGGTGGTGGCGCTGGCGATTGGTCTGGCGCTGGTGCTCTGGCGCTATTTTGTGCGCTGGCATTCGCAAGTGCAGATTGCACTCAAGGAAACGCTGGAATTCCGGCCGGACGATACCCAGCACTGAGCGGCTGCTGTTATCGGCGGTAACGCCCGCTTTTCTGTTCAGTGCGGAGTGGTGAGCGAATGCCGGTGGCGCCACTCCCGGGGCTGCAGTGCCTGGTTGCCGCTGCGTGGCGGGCTTTTTCATATTGACGAGAACACCTCATGAAAACATTACTTTCTGTAGCTGTGCTGGTGCTATTGGTGGCGGGTTGCCAGCCAACGCCAACGTCAGCCCCGTCAGCAACGGCGACGACAACTGACATTTCGGCAGCACCAGTATCCACGACAACTGGTGCTGATGCCGCCCCTGCGTTGCAGGAGACAGACTGGAAGTTGGTGGAAATGCGCGGTGCGCCACTGCCCGGGCCACGGCTGCCGACGCTGCAATTGGCGGTGACGGAAAGCCGTGCCAGTGGCGACGGCAGTTGCAACCGCTTTTTTGGCGGTTACGAACTCAAGGCAGAGACAATCCGCTTTTCGCGGCTGGCCAGCACCATGATGGCTTGCGCCGACACCATGGAGCAGGAGCGCAATTATCTGGCCGCACTTGCCGAGGTGACGGCGTGGCGCATCAAGGCGGCGCGGCTTGAATTGCTGCAGGGCAACACCGTTGTGCTGACATTCGAACCCGCCAACGCTGAGGCGCAGCCATGAGTGACGCCATCCTGCATCGCCTGCGTTCGCGTGCGCAGGACCTCGGCGGTTTTGATGTGCGCCGTCTGCTCCCGGCCGCCGCCTGCCGTAATGTCGGCCCGTTCATTTTTCTCGATCACATCGGGCCGGCACAGTTCGCGCCCGGTGGCGGCATTGATGTGCGCCCGCATCCGCATATCGGTCTGGCCACGGTGACGTACCTGTTTGAAGGCGCCATGCTGCACCGCGATTCGTTAGGCGTGGTGCAGGAAATCCGCCCCGGTGATGTGAACTGGATGACCGCCGGGCGCGGCATCGTGCATTCGGAGCGCACGCCGGAAAAAGAGCGCGCAGAAGGCATGCAGTTGCACGGGCTGCAATTCTGGGTGGCGCTGCCGCTTGCGCACGAAGAAGCCGAGCCCGCCTTCCGGCATTGTCCGGCCGCCAGCCTGCCCGTGCTCGAAGGGCGCGGCCACTGGCTGCGCCTGATCGCCGGTGCGGCCTTCGGCTTGGTCAGCCCGGCACCGGCACTGTCGCCACTGTTTTATGCCGACCTGCACATGGAGGCCGGCAGCGATTTCCTGCTGCCAGCAGAGCATGCCGAGCGCGCGTTGTATGTGCTGGAAGGGGAGCTGGTGCTTGACGACGAAACACTGCCGGTGCAGGACGTGATCGTGCTCGCGCCGGGCCAGCCACTGCGGCTCGACGCGCGAACGGGCGTGCGCGTCATGCTGTTTGGTGGCGAGCCGCTCGATGCCCCACGGCATATGTGGTGGAACCTGGTGTCGTCGCGGCCAGAGCGCATCGAGCAGGCCAAAGCCGATTGGGCCGACGACCGCTTTCCTGCAGTGCCCGGCGAGTCGGAGCGCATTCCGCTGCCCCCTCGCTGAAGCCTCTTCCTCTCCGCCCCTCCGCTCATGGCGCCACAAGCAGAGGGGCGCCTGCCTGCGCCGCGTGTAATGAAGACGCCGGATAACCGCATTTCCATCCCCCCTCCTCGCAATGGCGGGGATGGAAATGCAGCATGTTGGTCGTGGCTCCCTCTTTCCCCATCGTCCCTACGGCCTGCGGGGAGCAGTCGGTGCCCAGTCATGAAAGACCCCACTGACAACCGAAGATGACGTCGCCCCCGCGAAGGCGGGGGCCCAGTGCCTCAACGCACTGACGAGCGATACCCCGAAGGCAAGTAGATATGCTCAGAGCCCAGTGAATGGCTGCACTGCTGGCCCGGCAGCGCCATCACCGACATCAACTTGCCCGCCATGCCGGGGTTTGCTTTTGTCGG
>JAUXNL010000335.1 GCA_030684415.1 Moraxellaceae bacterium
TTTTATGATTGTTACTGCTCTGTTGAGCAATTGTTATTGCGCAGCAGGAAACTAGCATGGGCCGTTCCCGCAGGGCAAGCCTCCTTGCCGAGCGGCGCCTCTGTGTAGATGAGCGGTACGTCACAGTTTTCGCTAGACTCTGCCCTGCCGCTTGCCGTTACATTTCCGGGCATCCCTCCCCCAGCTTTTGCGCCAGTTACACACCACCATGCCAACGCGCCTCACTCTTTCTTACGAGCCTTTGCTTTGTTCCCGCTTGCGCCGCTTGGTGTCGGCAAATGATCGTGCCATATGGCTGCGCCTGGCAAATACTGACAGCGAGATATTCTCTATATGGCCATTTATCATTAAAAAACATGATGATAAAGAATATTCCTCAAGTGATTTATCAGATAAATTTCGTACAGAACGGCTGGTTGACCTCCTTCACTTGCAAGCGGAGGCTGGGGTAGAGCTGGCAGACATCCCCTTTCGAGGGGGCTGGATGGGTCTGTTGGGCTACGACCTGCTTTCCCCACCCAGCACTCATGAAGAGATTCCAGCCCTCCCTTCCCTGCTGATGGGGGACTATCGCGCCTTTATCCATGTTGACCATCGGCGCCAGTTGGCTGAGCTGGTCATGCTCGCCGGCCATAGTGGTGCAAAGGATGACTGGCTGGACTTGCTGGCAAAAGCCATGCATCCGCCCCCAAAAACCGGCTTCACACTGACCAAAGCATTCCAGCCGCTCACCTCGCGCGAGCGTTACCGCAACGATGTCAGCCGGATTCTGGACTACCTGCGTGCCGGTGATTGCTACCAGGTGAACTATGCCCAAGCCTTTCATGCCCGCTGCAGTGGCTCGGGAGCGGCGGCCATGGAGCGACTGTTGGCGCTCAGCCAACCCGTTCATGCCGCCTGGATGTGCTGGCCGGAGGGTGAAGTATTGAGTTTGTCGCCAGAGCTTTTCCTGTCCGTAAAAGACCGGCACATCATTACCCGCCCTATCAAAGGCACTGCACCGCGCCACCCGGACCCTGTCACCGACAGGCAGAACTTGGCCACCTTGCAGGCCAGCAGCAAGAATCAGGCTGAAAATCTGATGATTGTCGACCTGCTGCGCAACGACCTCGGCCAGCACGCTGAAACAGGGAGTGTCGAGGTCAGCCAGTTATTCAGCCCTGAAAGCCTGCCGCAGGTGCATCATCTGGTCAGCACGGTGACCGCCACGTTGCTCCAAGGCAGCAACGTGCTCGACCTGATCCAGGACTGCTTTCCTGGTGGCTCCGTGACCGGGGCCCCCAAGCGCCGGGCGATGGAGATCATTGCGGAGTTGGAGCCAACACCTCGCACCGTTTACTGCGGCAGTATCGGGTACATCAACCATGATGGTGATGCGGAGCTGAATATCGCGATTCGCACCCTGCTGCGTGTCGGCGATGACCTTTACGCTTGGGCGGGCGGCGGCATTGTGGCGGACTCCGACTGGGAGGCAGAGTATCAGGAGTGCTTCGACAAGATGGGGGCCATCATGCGTGCACTGGAGGATGGTGGCAGGCAGTAGGTGCAGGCTGGTGTGGTACACCACTCGTGACGCCGAGCAATCGAGGCGCACAACGTCACTTCAACTGGCCAGCCATACTTCCTTGGCCAGCTTTTGCCTGCCAGCCAATGGGCGGCAGGCCTGACCCAAGCGCCAATCCCTCACGACCTCACGGAATACGACGAACACTCCAGCTACGAATTTCAGCTTTCAGCTCCTCGTAATTGCGGGTCACCGGGAACTGCGGGAACTCACGAATCACGTTCTCAGGGGCGTCGAACAGAATGCCTTTGTTGGCCTCGCTCAACATGCCGGTGTCGTTGTAGGAGTCACCGGCCGCCACTACCGTGAAGTTCAGGCCATGCAGTGCCTTAACCGCCATACGCTTCTGGTCAGGCTGACGCAGCACATAGTTGGTAATGCGCCCAGACTCATCCGTCTCCAACCGGTGGCACATCAGGGTCGGCCACCCTAGCTGACGCATCAGCGGATGGGCAAACTCGTAGAAGGTGTCGGAAAGGATGATGAGCTGAAAATGCTCGCGCACCCACTCCACGAACTCACGAGCGCCCGGCAACGGGCCCATGTCTGCAATGACGGCCTGGATGTCGTTCAGCCCGAGATTGTGCTCGTCCAGAATGCGCAGGCGCTGGCGCATCAGCACATCGTAATCGGGGATGTCGCGGGTCGTGGCCTCAAGCGCCTTGATACCGGTACGCTTGGCAAAGTTGATCCAGATTTCCGGGACCAACACCCCTTCCAGATCCAGACACACGATTTCCATCATTTGACTCCGGCAGCCGTTTTGAACGCGGCGAACTCTACCGGCTCGCCCCGGACGCTGCAATCGCAAGACGGCGACCATCTGCTAGACTTGCGCCCTTTCCCGCTACTGCCCTGCTCAGCAGGCACAGCGCAACCCATCATCGAGCCAACACACATGAGCATTACCGAGGCCACCCTGCTGAGCTGGGCTCAGGAACATGACCGCAAGTCCCCACAAGACATCCTCAAGCTCGCCCTCGGTGAGTTCAGCAACATCGGCATTTCATTCAGTGGCGCCGAAGACGTGGTCCTGATCGACATGGCCGTCAAAGCCGGCAAACCGTTTCGTGTCTTTTCGCTGGATACAGGGCGCTTGCATCCTGAAACTTACCGCTTCATTGACAAAGTACGCTCTCACTACGGCATCGGTATCGAGCTCTGCTTTCCCGAGGCAGAAGCCGTCTCCACCATGGTCAATGAAAAGGGCCTCTTCAGCTTTTATCAGGATACTCACCAGGAATGCTGTGCTATCCGCAAAGTCGGCCCTTTGCGCAAGAAGCTGCTGACACTGGACGCCTGGATTACCGGCCAGCGCAAGGATCAAAGCCCAGGAACACGCCAAAGTGTTCCTGTTGTACAGGCGGATCGTGCCTTTTCACGTCCGGGTGAGCTGCTCGCCAAGTTCAACCCACTGGCCAACTGGAGCTCGGAAGAGGTCTGGGCGTACATCCGTGCCTTTGAAGTTCCATACAACGAGCTGCATGAGAAGGGATTTGTCAGCATTGGCTGCGAGCCTTGCACTCGCCCCACCCTGCCAGGCCAGCATGAACGCGAGGGCCGCTGGTGGTGGGAAGAGGCCACCAAGAAAGAGTGTGGTTTGCATGTCGGCAATCTGGACAAACCCTGACAGCGCCTGAAAAACGTGCGAATGATCCAGCAAGATCGGCGTTCGCCAAGACCGTAGGTGGGCACTAACAGCTTGCTGAAAAGCACTTTTTCAGCAAGCTGCTAACCGCTTGAATCGCGTGAAAGTCCGGCGAATCGCACGCTCAAAAAACCGCCACAGCTTCAGAATCTCAGCAGGAACGCCTTATGAAAATCACAATGGTGAAAAAAATATTGCGCGATGGATCGCCCTGTCCAAAATGCGCGGAAGTCCTGGAACGTATGGAGCAGGATGACTTGCTGAAACGCATGGACGAGATACTGGTGGCCGACGAACGCGACCCCGCGTCGGACGGCATGCTGCTTGCTGCCGAACTGGCCGTCGATCGAGCCCCGTTCTTTGTGGTGACCCATGACGATGGGCGGCGCGATGTCCACACTGTTTATCTGAAGTTCGTGAAAGAGGTCTTGCAGCAACAAACCAGCGAAGCGGACGAATTACGCGAAATCATGAAAAACAATCAGGACATGGACTTTCTGTAAGGGTTTGCCGAAATGCCTTGGCCCTTCGAGAGACCCAAGTGAACATCAGTAAGAAAACCTCTCAGCATACGGTTCGAGGCTGAGGGGCACAGCCTCTGCCTCGGCTTTTTTGAAGGACGATGGCTTGACCAAGCGCATCATGCAATTCATGCCGATCAGGGAAAGATCGGCCCTTTCGCCTTAACAGCTTGCTGAAAAATGCTTTTCAGCAAGCTGTTTCCCGGCCAAGGATGGCCGGGTCGCGAATCAATCACGCCCAAGTGATTGATTCAGCGTGTAGCGATTCCGGACCTGCGCCGGAATCGCGGGCTGAAAAAGCCCAGGAGGGGCGTTTTTTAGCAAGCTGTTAAGCCGGCTCAAAGCTGTGGCAGCTCTACCCCTTCGAATACCTGCTCAAGCTCCCCTCGCGAGTGCGCTTGTACGGCCGCATCCACACGCTCACGCGTCAGATGCGGTGCAAATCCCTTGAGAAAGTCGTACATGAAGCCGCGTAAAAACGTACCGCGCCGAAAGCCGATACGTGTGGTGCTCATCTCGAAGAGATGACTGGCATCGAGTGCTACCAGATCGGCACCGTCGGTACTGGCATCGAACGCCATGTGCGCAATGATGCCGATACCAAGCCCTAGCCGCACATACGTCTTGATGACATCGGCATCCGTCGCCGTAAACACGACATGTGGCGTGAGCCCGGCCTGTTTGAAAGCCTCGTCCAGCTTGGAGCGTCCGGTAAAACCAAACACATACGTCACAATCGGATACTGCGCCACATCAGCCAGTGTGATGTCACGGCGGCCTTCGAGCGGATGCCCCTTGGGCACCACAATTGAGCGATTCCAGTGAT
>JAUXNL010000338.1 GCA_030684415.1 Moraxellaceae bacterium
AGTACGGTGGCCTGAAAAGGGGCCTTGGGTTTTAGGAGCACGCCGTCCCCCGTATCAATCACCATGAGTTCGAGGCCTGCTTCCCAGTGATGGGCGCTCCGGAAGGCCTTGGGGATGATCACTTGGCCTTTGCTGGAGAGCTTGGTGGTTTCCATGGGGGCATACCTTCTTGGTAAGACGAAGGTAAGAATATCCGTCGGGGGCGATGCCAGTCAAACCCACTCACTCGTCACACCGTGCTTTACTCAAGCCTCGATCAGCACTGCCAGGCTGCATCTCTCTGAACGGTCTTGTTGTGCACGACATCTTGCCGCGCACGGGCTTCTGTATCTCTTTTTTCAAGGCCAGCGCAGCCGGAGGCCTCATTCGCTCAGCGTTGATGCCTTTGCCCTGAGAAAAAATCCGGCCAGCCTGCAGCCCGAAAGAAGCTGGAGTTCTCCCAAAACGGGTGATATAAACCTCCCAATTCGGGAGAATCCATCTATGCGGCTAATTGCCAAAAGCACGCTGCGACGCTTTTGGGAGCAGAAGCGTTACGCGGATGCACAAGGCCCGCTTGAAGCTTGGCATGACGAAGTCTTCGCTGCGGCGTGGAAAACGCCTCAAGACATCAAAGACTTGTACGCAAGCGCCAGCATTTGTGGGAACAACCGAGTTGTTTTCAACATAGGCGGCAACAAATACCGCCTCGTCGCTGAAGCGCAGTACACCGCCGGGATTGTATGGGTCAAGTTTGTGGGCACACATGCCCAGTACGACAAGATTGATGTTGAAACCGTCAGTGATTACTAGCCCTCAAACCGACTTCAATGGGGTGACTCATGAACATTAAGCCCATCCGTAACGACAAAGATCTGCGTCAGGCCTTCAAGCGGCTGGAGGAGATTTTTCAGGCCAAGCCAAAGACGCCCGAATATGACGAAATGGAAATTCTGACCACGCTCATCGAAGTCTATGAGAGCAAGCACTATCCCGTTGGCCCAGCAAATCCCATCGAGGCAATAAAATTTCGCATGGAGCAGCAGGGTTTGACGCCACGAGACCTTGAGGCCTACATCGGCACCAGTGGTCGCGTCTCCGAGGTTCTGAACGGCAGGCGTTCATTGAGTTTGCGCATGATCAAGAATCTGCATGACGGGCTGCGTATCCCGTATGAGAGTTTGCTTTCCGCGTCGGCGTAACAAGCCATGTGCCCTGTGGGCGCCAACCTTTCGCTGCAGAGCCTCGTCAGTGCCGCCGTGCGCGCCGCTCACGGCGGCGCTGCCAGGCGCGCACCACCTGCAGCCGCCACAGCAGCATGATCAGCACATATACGATGAGGCCGGTGCCGACGGCAAAAATCGCGAGCCCGAGCAAGAGCGGGCGCCCCACGCGATTGAGGCTGGCCAGCGTGCGCTCCCACCAGCCGGCGTTGATAGCGGTGGGCGAGTAGTCGCCAGCTTCGCTGGCAACGACAAGGGCGCGCGCTTCGCCGCCGTTCTCTTCGTCGAGCAGCCGGCTGCCAACGCGATGCGCCAGCATGTAAATCGGGGCAACGGTGAGCGGGTTGGTAACGAGCGTGCTGCCGATGGCGGCCGGCAGGTTGGCGCGTAGCAAGAGCGCAGCGCCGGCCGAGGCAGGAATCTGCGCCACGGGCACCAACAGGCCGAAGAAAACGCCGATAGCCACGCCTGCGGCCACGCTGCGGCGGCGGAAATGCCAGAGCCGGGGGTCGAAAAGGCCGGGGCCGAGCCAGTTCAGCCAGCGGTTGTCGCGTACGCGCGCGTGGTCAGGCATGGCGCGGCGCCACCACTTCCTCATGGCGTGTCCTTGGGTGTCGGCGTGACAACTGGAGCGGAGGCTGGGGCGGAGAAAACCAGAGGCGCCGGCTCAAGGCCGGGAGCGGCCGCGCTGCTCATGTCGGAAAGTGTGTCGGCATCAGCGCCAGCAGCAGGATCGGTGAGGGGCAACATGATCTCGGACGGTGGAGTAAGGGGGGCTGTATCGGCCACCGGGGCCTGCGGCGTGGTGGTAGCGGTGGTGCCAGCCGGCGGCAGAATAGCGGTTTCGGCAAGCTGCGCCAGCACGGCGGCCGCCTCAGTGGCTTGTTCCGCCGCCTGACGGGCGGCGCGCGCCTGCTCCAGCAACAGGTCCATAGCGGTCACGCCCAGTGTGCCGGCGGCTCCTGCCCCCAGAATGATGTTTTTCAGATCGGCATATTCCTGCTGCAGGCTGGCGAGCCCGGCGGCAAGCCTTGCGCTGTCGGGCCGCGCCCCTTCATTCGCTCCAGCCGCCGGGTGGGGCTGGGCAATGTTGATGTGCGCCACTACATCGGCACAAAACTGCTGCTGGCGCAGGGCCAGTACTGGCGGCACCGGCGCGGTCAGGGCGCTACGTTGACGCGCCACTGCTACTGCCAATCGCCCGAGCGTGTCGTAGTGGCGCAGCAGGCGCAGTGTCTGCTGCAAGCGCATGCCACTGCTTTCACGCATGCCGGCCCGGCTCAACTGCGCCACAAAGCTGGCAATCGCGAGGGTCAGTCGCTCCAGAATGGCGTGGTCGCGGGCGACACGGCCCGCGCCGGCAGCCAGCGGCTGCAGTGCCTCTTCGATAAGCCGGCCCGCTACTACGCCGAGCCGTCGCACTTCCAGCACCAGCGCATCTATCGCGAGCGCGGGCACTCCCAGCAGGGTGGCATCCAGATGTTGTGCGCGGCCTTCATCTTCTTCTGCCGTGCGAAAGCGCGTGAGCAGAAAGGCTTCGAGCCGTGCCGAAAGTGGCCACATCAGCAACACACCAAGCACATTGAACACGGTGTGGAAGGCCGCCAGTACCGTCGGAGGAGAGGGATCCATTTCCAGCGTGTGCGTCATCCACGCAATCAGGGCCAGCAGCGGTGCGAGCAGCACCAGCGCCGTCACTCCCGTGAGCAGGTTGAAGGCCACATGCGCGCCGGCGGTGCGACGTGCGGCCGGTGTGGCGGCTAACGCCGCAATTACCGCCGTCACAGTGGTGCCGACATTCACGCCGATCACCCCGGCCGCTGCCGTGGCCAGTGGAACCACGCCCCCGGCAGCGGCTGTCAGCACGACGGCCATGGCCGCGCTGGAGGATTGCATGAGCGTGGTGAGCAGGATGCCGGCCAGCACCGGCATGAGGATGCCGAGGAAGGGCATGCCCGCAAACGCATCAAAGCGCAGGTCGCCGCCTAGCCCGTCAAAGGCCTGGCGCAACACGTCAATCCCGACAAACAGGGCGCCAAAGCCGGCGAGCGTCATGCCGATAGCGGCGCGGCGCGACCCTTCTCCGGTCAGGCGTAGCAGCATGCCGATGCCGATCAGTGGCAAGGCAAAGGCTTCTATCTTGAATTTGAATCCGATCAGCGCCACCAGCCAGCCGGTCATGGTGGTGCCGACATTGGAGCCGAAAATCACCCACATGGCCTGGCCCAGTGTAAGCAGGCCGGCATTCACAAAACCGATGGTGGCGACCGTGACCGCGCTGGACGACTGCACCAGGCCGGTCACGAGAATGCCCGCCCCCAGGCCGCGGGCACGGGTGCGCGTCCATTGCCCGAGAATGCGCTCAAGCGCAGGGCCGGCGGCCATTTTCAGGCCGTCCGTCATCAGCCACATGCCGAGCAGGAAAAGGCCGAGGCCGCCGAGAAACTGTGTGACGAGTGCAGTCATGGCATCCAGCAACGCAATATCAGGAAAGAAGACCGCCAGTATCGCGACACCGCGCGTTGGACGCAGCATGTCGTCTGCACTTTTTTGTTGTGCCTGACCGTACGCCGCCGACGGCCTCGGCGCCCGCCCACCTGCAATCGGCGCGGGACAAACCCGGCCCCAACCCCGATAATCGGGGCCCGCTTGTGGCCACTGCCCGGAAATCCTTTTGTCCTCATCCTTTTCGTTTGCTGAACTCGGTCTGCTCCCGGCGCTGGTACGCGCGCTTGAAGAACGTGGCTACACCACGCCCACTCCCATACAAACGCAGGCCATTCCGGCCGTGCTGGAAGGCCGCGACCTGCTCGCCGCCGCACAAACCGGCACTGGCAAGACGGCAGGCTTCACCCTGCCGCTGTTGCAGCGCATTGCCCAGATCGATTTCGGCCGGCAAACCGGCAAAGCCAGAATCCGTGTACTGATCCTGACCCCCACGCGTGAGCTGGCCGCGCAGGTAGAAGAGTCCGTGCGCCATTACGGCAAATATGTCGATGTGCGTTCGATGGTCATGTTCGGTGGCGTGAACATCAATCCGCAGAAAGAAAAACTGAACCGTCGCATCGACATCCTGGTGGCAACGCCCGGGCGCCTGCTCGACCACATCGGCCAGAAAACGATTGATCTCTCCGGCATCGACACGCTGGTGCTCGACGAGGCCGACCGCATGCTCGACATGGGCTTTATCCGCGACATCCGCCGCATTCTCCCGCTGCTGCCGAAAGACCGGCAGAACCTGCTGTTCTCCGCCACATTTTCGGACGAGATTCGCACGCTGTCGGCGAGCATCCTGAACAACCCGGTGAGCATTGAAGTGGCGCGCCGCAACACCACGGCCGAGCTGGTGACGCATCTGGTGCACCCGGTCGACCGTGAAAAGAAACGTGCGCTGCTGGAAAAACTCATCCGCGACGGCAACTGGTCGCAAGTGCTGGTGTTCACGCGCACCAAGCATGGCGCCAACCGTCTGGCCGAGCAGCTCGACAAGAGCGGCATCAGCGCACTGCCCATTCATGGCAACAAGAGCCAGTCGGCGCGTGAACGCGCACTGCGCGAGTTCAAGGCCGGCACGCTGCGCGTGCTGGTGGCCACCGATATCGCGGCGCGCGGCATCGACATCGACGGCTTGCCGCACGTGGTGAATTACGAGTTGCCGAACACGGCCGAAGATTATGTGCACCGCATCGGCCGCACCGGCCGTGCCGGCAGCACCGGCGAGGCCGTGTCGCTGGTGTGTGTAGACGAGCTGAAGCTGCAGGCCGATATCGAAAAGCTACTGAAGCGCAAACTCGACTCAGTGGTGATTGCCGGCTTCGAACCCGATCTCAATGCCAAGCCGGAACCGCTGCGCCAGCCCCGTACCGATCTGCCACCACGGCAGCCGCGCCGCAAACCTGAGGGCGCTGGCAGCAAAGCCGGTAGCAAACCCGGCGCCAAGCCTGCCGGGCCACGCAACGGTAACGGCGGTGGTAACAGCGGCAACAGTGGTAATGGCGGCAGCAAACCCGCAAACCCGCGCAGTGGCAACAGCGCCGGAGGAAGTCGGTCAGGTGGCAATGCCAGCGGTAACTCGAATGGCAATACGAATGGCAATTCGAATGGCAACACCGGTGGCCGCTCAAGCGGCAACACAAACCGTGGCGCCACGGGTAACACAGCAGACCGATCGAACGGCAATACGGGCAACCGTTCGGGCAATAGCGCCGGTGGCAACACGGCACCGCGCAGCAGCGGAAATGGCAACGGCAATACAGCCCGCGCACCGCAGGGCAATGACTCGGGCGCTCCACGCCGGCGGACACCGCGTCCGTCGGCCTGATCGCCGCTCCGGGCCGCCTGCCGGCGCCTGTGCGGTTATCAACACCGGCCTCCTTTGCTAAGGTCGGGCCTTCAGTTACGCGGGCGAACGCTGTCTTTGCCGCCTGCCGCACAAGGAGGCGCCATGGACCATTCGTGCTTATCCCGCCTGGCAGCGATGCTGCTGCTTCTGCCCACCGCGTCCATTGCGCAACAGCAAGCCGCCCCCACCGAACACCGCCTGAGTTGGGCCGCCACGTTACCGGCCGGCAGCCCTGCCAAAAGCGGCAGTCTTGAACTCCTGCCGAGCGACCGCCCGATCACCATCGTGCACCGGCACAGCGTGCGCATGGACCATCTGGTGATCACCGTGGGCCGGCTGACCGGACGCAGCCCGAGTGACGTTGGCGTCGTGCTGGCCGGCTTCGATTGCAGCCGCCGCACCATGGCCATACATCCCGTCTCCAGCAATGGTCCCAACATGGGCCTGTACCTCTACAGACACTGGGGCGTTGCCTTCAGCGGCGATGTCGGCATGCAGTTGCTGACCGCATCGCTGCGCGAACGCTTTGTTAGCGGCCTGACCCCGCGCGATGCCTTCGCTCTGCTCTACTCCCCCGGCACCGACGATCTCAAAGAGAAGTTCCTCAGCGGCAATACCGTCTACCTGCATCAGAACGACGCTGCGTACCCGGCATGGGTAAAGGCGTGCGCCCAAACGCTCGACATCAGCGAAACCGGATACGCCCGCTCGAAAAAGCTGATGCACAACATCACACACTCCCTGGACGACAAATCTCCGGCCGTGCTGACCCAGATCCATGGCGAGGCCCTGATACAGAAATCGGCAAACGGGCGTACGCGCTTTTCGCTGCCCGCCGACTTCAAAGAGAGCGTCATCGAGTTCGAGATCGAAGAGCTGGTGAATGTAGCAGGCGACGGCTACAAGCGTGGCGAACTGATCCGTCATGAACGGCGCTCGCAGTACGACTGCAATAGCGGCAAATCGCGCGAGGCACGCACCGACCAGCCCGAAGACGATGAATACTACGAAGAGCTGAGCCCTGGCGTTTTGGCTGAATCGCTGGCGAAGAATCTTGCAGCCGCGCCTTGGCAGGCGACACCAGAAGACGACAAAGACTATCGGAACGCACTGGCCACGCTCTGCGCCAAGCTGTCGCGCCCGGCATCCAGCAATCTCGGCTGGAAAACCCGTTTCGTCGACAACACAACGTATCTGATGCCGCGTGAACCGCAGAAATGGACAGCCGACGACATCGCGCGCCGCTACTACGAAAGACCGACACCGCTCAGCTATCAATGCTCACCCGCCGACAGTTACAACGGTATCAACGACGAGCTTTACCGCAAGTTCCTTGCCGAGTTGCGCCAGTTCGAGGTCTGTACCCAGCGCTTCCGCGCCGAATTCGAGGCCTTGCGTCAAAAGGGGTCGGAGACCCTGCTCCCCGCCGCCGAGCGCGAGGCGTTCTCGCCCGAGCAACGGCAATTCGCGCTTTCTGTGCTGAACGCACGGGTGCAAACCGAGCTGGAAAAACTGCAAACGGCAGAAAGCGCCCAAGCTGAAACCGCGCGAGCCTACAACGCCCGCTACGAACAATGGCGGGGGCGCTGAAGCGGCGACGCACGCTCGCCGTCGAGCCCTTGGCCAGTGCGCCTACCATCGCAAGGAGAACGTCATGAAAGCACGCGCTGTCAGAATTCTGCTGACCCCACGCGCGGTAAAAACGCTGCTGGCTGTCGTAGCGGCACTCGCGCTCGGCGGCTGCTTGAGCAAATCACAGTTTTCCGGACGCTATCTTGATGACGTCCAGACCTACACGAAGAATGAGCCCGAGTTCCGCATGGAAATCCGCAGTGGCGTGGAGATCGCTTATAACTTCTGGGGCAGGCGCCCGATCGGCTCTCGCTACGATTACACCGCCTACTCCACGGTCAGTTACCCTCTCTGCGTCAAACTGACCCTGAGCAGTGCCCAGCCACATCACTGGCTGGAAACCCGGCATGACATTGAATACCGCATCGAGCCCTACCGGTCGGCATGGATCGCCACTGGCTTGCTAGCCCCCAATATCCGAGGCGAAACCACCAGCTATCAAACGCTCGTACGCGGCTGCTGAAAGCGCCCATCATGTCAGCAGGTGGTGCGCCATGGCGGCGAATGAGGGGAGTCTCTCAGGAGCGTCCAACGGCACACTGACTGCCCGACGCTGCACGGCCCCACCACCTGAGCATCAGTGCCGCGGCACAACGGCGGAAAGCCGGGCGATTCGCGGCAGGCTCCGGCCGCGAATCCATCACCCTTGCATGATGGACTCAGCCCACGATGGATGTTTTTCAGCGTGGACTAACAGCCACAGCGCACAGACGTCGGCCACGCCCGCAAACGGCGCCCTGCGCCGAAACGTGCAATCACCCGCCGAACCATCGTGATCGCCGGCCCTCACCCGCGCCACCGGCATGGCACCCTGCCTGTCATGCCACTGTCACCTAAGTGCAAGAAAAACCTCGCAGAATTGTCATCCTTCGCCCGCCGGATGACGCCATGCCCACGCCCATCAGCCACTACGGCGCCGACCTCACCGGCCTGATCTGGGCTTATGTGTTTTCGGCCGACGGCGACAGCCGCGCACTGCGGCCGGCCGACACTGAAGAGTGGTTAGCTGCCCCCGACAACGCTGCGGGCGAATTCATCTGGCTGCATTGCAACCTGGCCCATGCCGGCACCGAAAACTGGCTGCGCCGCCACCTGACACTCTCTGACCAGTTTTACGAAACCCTGCACGAAGGCACCCGCTCCACGCGCATCGACCATGCCGATGGCGCCCTGATTGCCGTGCTCAACGACGTGCTGTTCGATTTTTCCTTTGATGCGTCCGATATCGCCACACTCTGGCTGTCGGTCGATGCCCGCGTGGTGGTGACCGCACGCACGCACCCGTTGCGCTCGGTGGACATGCTGCGCGAGGCCGTGAAAAAAGGGGAACGCCTGCGCTCGCCGGTGGAGCTGCTCATGCACTTGCTGCGCGACGAGGCCGACGTGCTCGTACAGATCGTGCGCGACATCGCCACCCGCGTGGACAGCATCGAAGACCGCCTGCTCGGCAGCCATATCGGCAACGGCCGCAGCCAGCTCGGTAATTTCCGGCGTTTGCTGGTGCGCTTGCAGCGCCTGCTGGCACCAGAGCCGTCGGCGCTGTTCCGCCTGCTCAACCGGCCGCCGGCCTGGGTGCAGGAGCGCGACGTGCTGGAGCTGCGTCAGTCCACCGAAGAATTTTCCACCGCGCTCAGCGACATGACGGCGCTGCAAGAGCGCATCAAACTGCTGCAGGAAGAAATTGCCGCCACCATCAACGAGCAGAACAACCGCAGCCTGTTTGTGCTCACCACGGTGTCGGTGCTGGCCCTGCCCATCAACATGATTGCCGGCCTGTTCGGCATGAACGTGGGCGGCATTCCGCTGGCGGAAGACAGCGCCGGCTTCTGGATTGTGGTGGCGATTGTGGCCACCTTCACGGTGATGGCTGGCAAGCTGCTGTTCCGCGGCCGGCACGAGCCCTGAAGCCCTGCAGAAAGGTGACGACACCAATTCTGTAGGTCTGGCTTTGATGTGTGTGAGTGACGCCGGCCTGTGAAACCGGTTCAAAGCGAACGGGGCGACTCAAAGAGGATCAGGAGAGTGCGCAGATTTCGTGGTGAAGCGCGGGATTCATCACAACGGGCAAATATCTTCGCGATGCACGGACTCCTACGCGAAGCCCCCCCTTAACAGCTTGCTGAAAAATGCTTTTCAGCAAGCTGTTTCCCGGCCAGGGATGGCCGGGTCGCGAATCAATCAC
>JAUXNL010000345.1 GCA_030684415.1 Moraxellaceae bacterium
TGTACGCCATGGCGGTCTGGCAGTTGGGCCAGGAACTGGATGCCGCCCAGCGCAACACCACCGCCCCGTGAGGCATGACCGGAGTCCCTCGCCAATGACCTGCCTGCCGCGTCGCGTCGCTGCTCTGCTGCCGCTCTCAACCGCCCTGCTCATGGCACTCATGCTCGGCGGATGCGTGAGCACTCCCGTCCCGGCCAAGCCCGGCAGCAAACCCGTGAATCCGATATCCCGCCTGCCACCACAAACCAAACCGGTGCCAGCGCCCGCCCAACGCCCCGCCTTCGGTAGTGACGAATTCAACCGCATCAAAGACGCCGCACCAGACGCGCATGTGGATGTCAGCAACATTCCCGATGCCGTGCCGGTCGATGAACCTTTGAGCCGCTATGGCAACCGCACGCCCTATACCGTACTGGGCGAGACATACCAGCTTCTGCCCACCGCCAAAGGCTTCCGCCAAAGTGGAGGCGCGTCCTGGTACGGCAAGAAATTTCATGGCCTGAAAACGTCCAGCGGCGAAAAATACGACATGTACAAGATGACGGCGGCACACCGGAACCTGCCCTTGCCGACCTATGTGCGCGTTACCAATCAGGCCAATGGCAAGTCGGTGATCGTCAAGGTGAACGACCGCGGCCCCTTCCACAGTGAGCGCATCATTGACCTGTCGTATGCCGCTGCTGCCAAGCTCGACATGCTGAAGACCGGCACCGCGAAAGTGGACATCGAGGCACTGGACCCGGCCGAATTCCAGCGCCAGCTTGGCACCACCGGCAAGCCCGCAAAATCCGCCACGCCCGCCGAGCAAAGTGGTGGCAGCAATTATTACGTACAGGTCGGCGCCTTCGGCTCGCTGGAAAATGCCACGGCCCTGCAGGGACGACTGCTGGAGCTGATCTACGCGCCTGTGATCGTGGCGCGAACCGACGCCAGCACCACGATACACCGCGTGCAAGTCGGCCCCTTCTTCACGCTGGAGGATGCCGACAAGGTGGCTGCCATCATCCGCGATGGCCAGCTCGGCACACCGATCGTGGTCAAGCGCTAGTCAAGCGCCGGAAAGCCATCCTGTCGGTGTGCATGAGTTCGTACCTACCGGGGAGCCTCCCCTGCTCCCGCACGAGCTAACGCCTGCCCATGCTGAAGGCTCGACAGCAACCGCCCCTTAGCTTCACATAAATGGACATAATCATATCCATTTATTGAGTAAATTCTGGCATTTGGATATCCTGATATCCATCATAAAGAGCCGACACTCGCCATGGCACGCCTTGCCCTTCTCTCTCCTGCGGATATCCAGCAGCAACTGGCCGATGCTGTGCGCTCACGCCGCAAGGCATTGAAGCTGTCGCGCGATGAGCTGGCGGCTCGCAGCACTGTGCCGGCCCCTACCATCAAGAAATTCGAGACAACCGGCCAGATATCGCTGCGCCAGTTCATCCTGCTCTGGCAATCGGTGGACTCACTGGAACCGTTAGCGACACTGGCCACCGCCACGCCACCCGTTCCCGCCAGCATTGAAGACGTGCTGAAGTCATGAACACGTTTGCGAGCGTACGCCGGCTGGATGTGCACCGCCGCCTTGGCAATGGCGAACGGATTCCGGTCGGCGTATTGGCGCAAAATACCCAAGGCGTTTTCTTCCAGTACGACACCCACTACATCGCCCGCTTTGGCAATCTGTCGCCGTTCGGACTCGATGCGGACGCCCGCTTACAACCTGCTCCCCCGACTCCTCATCAGGGTCTGCACGGGGTATTTGCCGACTCATTGCCCGATGGTTGGGGCCTGTTGCTCATGGATCGGCTGTTCCGTCAGCACGGCATTCTGCCCGCGCAGGTCACCGCCATGGACCGCTTGGCCTGTATCGGTGAAAAAGGCAGCGGCGCGCTGACGTATGCGCCTGCATCCGACTGGCAGGCCGCAGGTGATGCAGGCTGGCTGCCCTTGAGTCTGCTCGGGCAACAAGCCGAGACACTTTATGAAGGTCATGCCAGCACGTTGCTCGCCACACTGGCCGCTGCCGGTAGCTCCGGAGGAGCGCGCCCAAAAGCACAGTTGTATTTCCGGGCAGACGATTATCAACACGCCAGCACGGTGGCCGATGAGGGGCGCGAGCCATGGTTGGTGAAGTTCACCTCCACGTCACTTGCGCTTGGGCACGAAGAAGGGCTTTGCGAGGCGGCTTACCTCACGCTCGCCAGAATGGCCGGCATCGACACCCCTGAGTGGCAACTCATCCCCGCAACGGGCAGCCAGGCCATCGCCTGGCTTGCCCTCAAGCGCTTCGACTGCACACCTGCAGGCGGACGTCTGCACCTGCACAGTGCTGGCGGCCTGCTGGATACCGACTTCCGGCTACCGTCACTGGATTACGAAGAATTGATCAAAGCCTCGCAGATGCTTTGCAAAAGCCCCTCCGCCGGACAACGACAGTTCCGTTGCGCCGCCTTCAATCTGTTTGGGCTCAATCAGGATGACCACAGCAAGAACTGGGCATTTTTGCAGGATGACGCCGGCCAGTGGACGCCCGCCCCATTTTTTGACGTGACCTTCAGCCCCGGCCCGCATGGAGAGCACCGCACAGCCTTTGCCGGCCATGGCAAACAACCGCCGCTCAAGGCCATGCAGCAATTGGCGCGACAAGCCAGCTTTGCGCACTGGCAGGAGGCAAAGGATTGCATCACGGAAGTGATTGAAGCCCTGAGCCACTGGGATGATGTTGCCGCCGGGCTTGGCGTCCGCGCCTCCACCCGGAAAATTATCGGGCAGCAACTGTCCGCTGTTTATGTCGCCAACAAGGGTCTGCTGTCGCAGGGCTGAGTCATACGCAACCAGACGCTACAACGCCCCTCTCTTGCATCAGACCAGCACGGAGACGGTGTCGCCTTCCACACGTACGGCATAAACCGGCAGTACGACACTTTCGTCTTCAAGACACTGGCCGGTCGCCAAATCGAAGTGCTGCTTATAAATGGGTGAAGCCACGACTTTGAAGCCCTTGAGATCGCCGGTCAGGCCGCGCGAGATCACATTGGCACCGGAAAACGGATCGTGATTGCCAATGGCATAAATATCGCCGTTGCGCAGGCGAAAAACGGCCACCTGCTGCCCCTTTACCAGCGCCGCCAAACCGACGCCGGGCACGAGATCTTGCAGGGAACATACGGCTACCGGCATCAAAGATTCGACAAGATTCCTGTTGGCATTAATTGTTGCGTTCATGCTGTGTTTCCTCTGTTTTTCCTGTGCTGTTCCTGTGCTGTTCCTGTGTTTTTCATGTATTGCTCACAGGCTTGTCAGCAATGCTGCCCGCCCGTTCGCCAGCCGCCTAGGCGCTCTTGCGATGTCAGGGTGACGGCTGTCAGTTCTCAATTTCCCCGACCTTCTCTCTCCCCGTGATCGGGGAGAGAGCCTGTCAACGTTCTTTCCTGAGCAAACCGAGAAAGCGCGTCAAGCGGGGACCACCTCGATACGGCTTTTCTTTTCAGCCGGTGTTGCCGGGCGAATCTGGCCACGCTCTTCCACAAACACCACATTGCTGTCGGCGTCGTCGCTGTTCACGAAATGACGGAAGCGCTTGAGCTTTTCCGGATCGTTGATGGTGGTTTTCCATTCGCACTGGTAAGTGCTGACCACATGCGCCATATCGGCTTCAAGTTCGGCAGCAAGGCCGAGCGAATCGTTGATGACCACGTCTTTCAGATAGTCCAGACCGCCCTCCATGTTGTCGCGCCAGACGCTGGTACGCTGCAGACGGTCGGCCGTGCGCACATAGAACATCAGGAAGCGGTCGATGTAGCGGATGAGCGTTTCGGTATCGAGATCACCGGCAATCAGTTCGGCATGACGTGGCTTCATGCCACCGTTGCCGCAGACATACAGGTTCCAGCCTTTTTCAGTGGCAATCACACCGACGTCTTTGCCCTGTGCTTCCGCGCACTCACGCGTGCAGCCAGAGACAGCGAACTTGATCTTGTGCGGTGAGCGCAGCCCCTTGTAGCGATTCTCCAACTGGATGGCGAGGCCGACAGAATCCTGCACGCCATAACGGCACCAGGTAGAGCCGACACAAGACTTCACCGTGCGCAGCGACTTGCCATAAGCATGGCCGGTTTCGAAACCGGCATCGATCAGCTCGCGCCAGATCTCGGGCAACTGGTGCAGTTGCGCACCGAACAGGTCAACCCGCTGGCCTCCGGTAATCTTGGTGTAAAGACCATATTTTTTGGCAACGGCGCCAACGGCAATCAGGCCATCCGGCGTGACTTCACCGCCAGCCATTCGTGGCACCACGGAATACGTGCCGTCTTTCTGCATGTTGGCCATGAAATAGTCGTTGGTGTCTTGCAGACCCGCGAGTTCGTTCTTGAGGATGTAGTCATTCCAGGTGGACGCCAGAATCGACGCCGTGGTCGGCTTGCAGATATCGCAGCCGTCGCCTTTCCCGTGTTTGGCCAGCATGTCGTCAAAGGTGCGGATATTGCCGACCTTGATCAGGTGGAACATTTCCTGACGCGAGTATGGAAAGTGCTCGCACAGGTCTTTCTTCACTTCCACGCCACGCTTCTTGAGTTCGGCGTTGAGCACCTGGCCGACCAGTGCGGCGCAACCACCACAACTCGTCGCCGCTTTGGTACATGACTTGATGGCGCCAAGCTCGGTCACACCGCTGTCGATGGCTGCGCAGATATCGGCCTTGCTGACGTTGTTGCAGGAGCATATCTGCGCCGTCATCGGCAGCGCATCGGCACCGAAGGCGGCTGAAGCCGAGCCATCGCGCGAAGGCAGGATGAGCGCATCCGGGTGTTCCGGCAGCTCCATCTTGTTAAGCATGAATTGCAAGAGCGTGCCGTAGGCATCGACATCACCCACCATCACCGCACCGAGCAAAGTTTTGCCATCGGCCGAGACCACGATTTTCTTGTAAATCTCGTTCGGCTCGTCGATGTAGTAATAGTTCTGCGCGCCGGGGGTGGTGCCCATGGCATCGCCAATCGAGCCCACATCCACGCCCATCAACTTGAGTTTGGTGGACATGTCGGCGCCGGTGAACTCACTGCCCGCACTGGCGGTAATGTGGTCGGCGGCCACACGCGCCATGTCGTAGCCGGGGGCGACGAGGCCATAGATGCGGCCACTCCACAGCGCCACTTCGCCAATCGCATAAATGTCGGCATCCGAGGTCTGGCAGAAATTGTTGACGACAATCCCGCCGCGCGCGCCCATTTCCAGCGCCGCCTGACGACCCAGCTCGTCACGTGGGCGGATGCCGGCGGAGAAAAGGATGAGGTCGGTTTCCAGC